>NZ_BAABFO010000011.1:0-184881 GCF_039541095.1 Pigmentiphaga soli | reverse complement strand
GCCGGCCGCGCGGCCGCGCCCCGCCGCCGGCGCCGGCTGGCCGGCGGCGCCGCGCTGGCCCTGTGCGCCGCCGGCGCCTTCTGGAATGGCAAGGCCTTCATGGCCTCATGGCTGGCGGCATGGTGGTTCTGGTTCGGCCTGGGCCTGGGCGCGCAGGCCATCGTCTGGCTGCACCGGCTGACCGGCGGCGCCTGGGGCGCGGCGCTGATGCCGGCGCTGGACCGGCTGCGCGCGCCGGTCCCGATCGTGGCCGCGCTGGTGCTGCCGGTCCTGCTCGTGCCGTCTGCGCTCTACCCCTGGGCCGCCGGCGCGGCGCCCGAAGAAGGCTTCCCCGCCGCCTGGCTGACGCCTGCCGGCGTGGCGCTGCGCGGCATCGCCTGGGTCGCGCTGTGCGCCTTGCTGTGCCTGGCCTGGGGCCGCGGGCGGCGCCCCGCCTCGGCCGGTTTCGCGGCGCTGGGCCTGGCGGCATACGGCTACGGCATCAGCCTGGGCAGCGTGGACCTGCTGATGTCGCTGGTGCCGCACTGGTATTCCGCCGGCTTCGGCCTGACGGTGGCCGTGGCGTCGATGAAATGCGCGCTGGCCGCCGCCGCGCTGCGGCAGGCGCCGGCGCTGCCGCCGCCGCTGCGCGCCGACGCCGGCAACCTGCTGCTGATGTTCGTGATGACCTGGGCCTATCTCTCGTATACGCAGTTGCTGATCATCTGGGCCGAGAACCTGCCGCACGAGATCGCGTGGTATCTGCCGCGCCTGCAAACGGGATGGGCATGGCTGGGCCTGCTGCTGGCGGCGGCGGGCTTCGCGCTGCCGATGGCGCTGCTGCTGTTCCGCCGCCTGAAGACCGACGCGCGCTGGCTGCGGGCCATCGCGGCCGTGGTGCTGGCCACCGGCTGGGCCGACGTGCTGTGGTGGATCCTGCCGTCGGTGGCGCCGGTCGGTTTCGGCGCGCTGTGGATGCTGCCGCTGGCCACGCTCGGCATGGGCGCCGTCGCCTCCGCATGGCCGTGGCGGCCGCCGCCGGCGCCTGCCGCCGCCCGGGGAGCCCACCATGCGTGACGGCATCGATACCCGGCGCGTCGCGCGGCTCGGGCTGGCCGCGCTGGTCGTCCTGGCGGCCGCGGTGGCCGCCGCGCTGTGGCTGGCCTCGCACTGGACCGATCCGTGGCCGCCGCTGCCGCAGGGGCCGGACGGCACGCCCGCCGCCGCGGCCGGCCAGGGCCGCCAGCCCGGCGCTTCGGCCGAACCCGCGCTCGAAGCGCATCCGCAGCAGGCGCTGGCCGACTACCTGCGCGAAAAGGCCCGCCTGACCGACCGCTACGGCTGGCTGGACCGCCGCGCCGGCATCGCCCGCATCCCGGTCGACGAAGCCATGCGCGCGCTGGCCGAACGGGCGGGCGATCCGGCGGCGACGGAGGCCACGCCATGAACGCGCTGCGCAGGGTCTTCCTGACGGGCACGCTCCCCGGCCCGCGCCATGGCCGGCATCCGGCCTTCGCGACGTATCGCCGCCTTCTGCAAGCAGCCGCGCTGCTGTGCGCGTCGGCCGCATGCGCGATCCAGCCGCACGCGCAAGCGCTGCCAGCCGCCGGCCCGGACACGGTCGCCTTCGTCCAGCGCCCCGGCGCCGCGCTGCCGCTGGATGCGGCGCTGCGCGACGAGGCGGGCCGCGCCGTGCGGCTCGGCAGCTATTTCGGCGCCGAACCGGTGGTGCTGGTGCTGGGCTACTACCACTGCCCGATGCTGTGCTCAACGCTGATGGACGGCGTGATCGAGAGCCTGCACGGCATCGGCGTCGACTACCGCGTGGTCGGCGTCGGCATCGACCCGGCCGAGACGCCGGCCGACGCCGCCGCCCGCCACGCCGCCTACCAGGGCCTGCTCGACCCGGAACAGCGCGGCCGCCTGCACCTGCTGACCGGCGCCGCCGCGCCGGTGGCGCGCATCGCCCGGGCCGTCGGCTTCCACTACCGCCGCGATCCGGCCACCGGCCAGTACGCGCACCCGGCCGGCTTCGTCGTCGCCACGCCGGACGGCACGGTGTCGCGCTACTTCCCCGGCGTGCGCTTCGCGCCGCGCGACCTGCGGCTGGCGCTGGTGGAGGCCTCGCGCGGCACGGTCGGCAGCGTGTCGGACCGCCTGTTCCTGCTGTGCGCCCACTACGATCCGCAGCGCGGCCGCTATACGCTGGCCGCGATGACGGCGGCGCGCGCGGCCGGCCTCGCGGTGCTGGCGGTCCTGGCGGCGATGCTGTGGCGCCTGCGCGGGAAGGGGGGCATGCGGTGACCGACGAGATCAGCCTGCTGCCGCCCGCCGCCTCCAGCGTCGCCGGCCATACCGACGCGCTGTTCTATTCGCTGGCCGGCTTCTCGACCGCGATCGCCGCCGCGCTGGCGCTGCTGGCGGTGGCTTTCTGCATCCGCTACCGGCGCGGCTCGCGCGCCTCGCGGCAGGGGGCGCGCCGGCACGCCAACGGCCTGGAATGGGCCTGGACGATCGCGCCGATGACGGTCTTCCTCGGCCTGTTCGCCTGGGGCGCCTACGACTACGCCAGGCTCACGCGGCCGCCGGCCGACGCGGTGCCGGTGCTGGCGGTGGCCAAGCAATGGGTGTGGACGCTGCAGCACGCCGACGGCCGGCGCGAGATCAACGAACTGCACGTGCCGCTGGGCCGCCCGGTGCGGCTCCTGATGACCTCGCAGGACGTGATCCACAGCTTTTTCGTGCCTGCCTTCCGCATCAAGCAGGACGTGCTGCCGGGCCGCTACACCAGCCTGTGGTTCACCCCGACCCGCGCCGGCACCTACCACCTGCTGTGCGCCGAATACTGCGGCACCGACCACGCGGCCATGGTGGGCGGCATCGTGGTCATGCCGCCCGAACGCTTCGCGCAGTGGCTGCAGGAAGGCGACCGCGGCCCCAGCCTGGCGCGGCTCGGCATGCGCCTGTTCCGCGACAGCGGCTGCGCCGGCTGCCACAACCCGCAGTCGTCCGTCCATGCCCCCGACCTGCGCCAATTGTTCGGCCGCCGCGTGTTCATGCAGGACGGCAGCCAGCGGGTGGCCGACGAAACCTATCTGCGCGACTCGATCGTCGAGCCGCGCAAAGACATCGTGGCCGGCTACGAGCCCATCATGCCCTCGTACGCCGGCCAGCTGGACGAGGAACAGATCGGCGCGCTGGTGCAGTACCTGCGCAGCGGCGCCGCGCCGGAGGAGTCGCCATGAACACGCCTGCCCTGCCGGCGCCCACCGGCGCCCCGGCGCGCAGCTACCTTCAGGAAGGCTACCGCCTGTCGGACTGGCTGCGCACCCACGACCACAAGCGCATCGCCGTGCTGTACGCGGTCGGCATCACGCTGTTCTTCTTCATCGGCGGCGCCGCCGCGGCCCTGATCCGGCTGGAACTGCTGACGCCGCAGCCCGACCTGGTCGGCGCCGACACCTACAACCGGCTGTTCACCGCCCACGGCGTGATCATGGTGTGGATGTTCCTGATCCCCTCGATCCCTTCGGTGCTGGGCAATTTCCTGCTGCCGCTGATGATCGGCGCGCGCGACCTCGCCTTCCCGCGGCTGAACCTGCTGAGCTGGTACCTGTACATGGGCGGCGGCGCCTTCACGCTGGCCGCGCTGCTGCTGGGCGGCGTCGATACCGGCTGGACCTTCTACGCGCCGTTCTCCACGATGTTCTCGCACAGCCGCGTGCTGCTGACCCTGTGCGGCGTGTTCGTGCTGGGCTTCTCGTCGATCCTGACCGGGCTCAATTTCATCGTCACCATCCACACGATGCGCGCGCCGGGCATGGGCTGGTTCCGCATGCCGCTGTTCGTGTGGGCGCAATACGCCACCAGCCTGCTGCTGGTGCTGGCCACGCCGGTGCTGGCCGTCACGCTGACGCTGCTGGCGGTCGAACGGGTGTTCCACGTCGGCTTCTTCGATCCGGCCTACGGCGGCGACCCGTTGCTGTTCCAGCATCTGTTCTGGTTCTATTCGCATCCGGCCGTCTACATCATGATCCTGCCGGCCATGGGCGTGGCCAGCGAGATCATTCCCTGCTTCGCGCGCCGGCCGGTGTTCGGCTACCGCTCGATGGCCTACGCCATCCTCGGCATCGGCGTCATCAGCTTCCTGGTGTGGGGGCACCACATGTTCGTCAGCGGACAGTCCGTCTACGCCAACATGACGTTCTCGCTGCTGAGCTTCATGGTGGCGGTGCCGTCGGCGGTCAAGGTCTTCAACTGGACCGCCACGCTGTACAAGGGCTCGATCAGCTTCGAGGCGCCGATGCTGTATGCGCTGGGCTTCGTCGGCCTGTTCATGACCGGCGGCCTCACGGGCCTGTTCCTGGCCGCGCTGGCGGTGGACGTGCACGTGACGGATACCTATTTCGTGGTCGCGCATTTCCACTACATCATGGTCGGCGGCGCGGTCATGGCCTACCTGGGCGGCATTCACTTCTGGTGGCCCAAGATCAGCGGCCGGCTCTACCCGGAAGCCTGGGCGCGGGTGGCGGCGGTGGCGATATTCATCGGCTTCAACCTCACCTTCTTTCCGCAGTTCGTGCTGGGCTACGCCGGCATGCCGCGCCGCTACCACGCCTATCCGCCGGAATTCCAGGTACTCAACGTGCTGTCGTCGGCCGGCGCCGGCATGCTGGCGCTGGGCTACCTGCTGCCGTTGGGCTATCTGCTGTGGTCGTGGTTCCGCGGGCCGCGCGCGCCGGGCAATCCCTGGAACGCGAGCGGGCTCGAGTGGCAGACCGCGTCGCCGCCGCCGAAGGAAAACTTCGCCACGCCGCCCGATGGCAACCGGGATCCTTATGGGTATCCGCTGCATCCCACCGGCCCGGGGGACTGACATGGATGCCGCGTCTTCCGCCGCCGACCGCCTCGCCGACTACCGCGCCCGCCTGGGCATGTGGGTGTTCCTGGCCACCGAGGCGATGTTCATCGGGCCGCTGTTCCTGGTCTACGCGACCGCGCGGCTGCGCCTGCCGGAGGCCTTCGAACAGGCCGGCCGCCTGGCCGACGTGGCGCTGGGCGCGACCAACACGGCCGTCCTGCTGACCAGCAGCCTGGCGATGGCGCTGGCGGTGGAAGCCGCCCGCCTGCGGCTGACGGCGGCGGCGCGGCGCGCGCTGGCCGCCACGCTGGCGCTGGGCGCGCTGTTCCTGGTGCTCAAGGGCTGCGAATACGCGCTGGACTGGCGCGAACACCTGTTCCCGGGCGCCGGCTTCCGGCCGGAGGGCGTATCCGACGTGGCCGGGGCCCGGCTGTTCTTCCTGCTGTATTTCACGGCCACCGGCATCCACGCGATCCACGTGGCGGTCGGCCTGGGCGCCATCGCCGCCGCGCTGCGCCGCTGGCGCCGGCGACCGGACGACCACGCCGTCCGGCAAATGGAGGCCACCGGCCTGTACTGGCATTTCGTCGACGTCGTCTGGATCTTCCTGTTTCCGGCGCTCTACCTGGTCGGGAGGGCGCCATGAACCGGCCGGCGCCGGGCGCGCCCCGCACGGACCCGGCCGCGGTGTGGCAGCGCTCGGCATGGCGGCGCGCGGCACGCGGGCTGGTCCTGGTGTGGCTGGCGCTGTTGCTGCTGGCCGCGCTGACCACCGGCAGCGCCTTCCTGCCGATAGGGGCTGCCCATGTCGCCGTCAGCGTGGGCATCGCCGCCGTCAAGGCCGTGCTGGTGGCGGCCTTCTTCATGCAGCTGCGCGAACCCTACCCCGTGCTGCGCATGGCCGCGCTGCTGGCGCTGGCGCTGCTGGCCATCCTGTTCGCGCTGAGCGCCACCGACTACGGCTGGCGCAGCCCGCCGCCGCCCCGGCCGGCGGCTCGGCAGCCGCCGCCTGCGGCCGTACAATAGGCCATCCGCACAGCAGCAGCCGCACACCTTTCCATGCGTCAATACGAAGATTTCATGCGCCACGTGTATGAACACGGCGTGCAGAAGACCGACCGCACCGGCACCGGCACGCGCTCGGTGTTCGGCTACCAGATGCGCTTCGACCTGTCGCAGGGCTTTCCGCTGGTCACCACCAAGAAAGTCCACACCAAGAGCATCATCGTCGAACTGCTGTGGTTCCTGCAGGGCGGTACCAATGTGCGCTGGCTGCAGGAGCGCGGCGTCAGCATCTGGGACGAATGGGCCGGCCCCGACGGCGAACTGGGCCCGGTGTACGGCGCGCAGTGGCGCAGCTGGCCCACGCCCGGCGGCGGCCACGTCGACCAGATCGCCCAGCTGCTGCAGCAGATCCGCAGCAATCCCGATTCGCGCCGGCTGATCGTGTCGGCCTGGAACGTGGCCGACATCCCGAACATGGCGCTGCCGCCGTGCCACGCCTTCTTCCAGTTCTACGTGGCCGACGGCCGGCTGTCGTGCCAGCTGTACCAGCGCAGCGCCGACATCTTCCTGGGCGTGCCGTTCAACATCGCCAGCTACGCGCTGCTCACCCACATGATCGCCCAGCAGTGCGACCTCGAACCGGGCGACTTCGTCTGGACCGGCGGCGACTGCCATCTGTACAACAACCATTTCGAGCAGGTCGAGCTGCAGCTGTCGCGCGAGCCCTATCCCTACCCGCGCCTGGCCATCCGGCGCCGCCCGCCCACGCTGTTCGACTACGAATACGAAGATTTCGCGTTCGTCGACTATCGCTCGCATCCGCACATCAAGGCGCCGGTAGCGGTCTGAGCGGCCGACACGGAACCGGAACGCCGGGGTCCGTATAATTTTCCGACTGCCCGCCCGGGCCGAAAACAGGAGAATGAAGGTGCGCCGTTTGCGTAACGCCAAGATCGTCGCCACCGTGGGCCCCGCCAGTTCCGATCCCGCGATGCTGGCGCGGCTGTTCCGCGCCGGCGCCGACGTCTTCCGCCTGAATTTCAGCCACGGCACGCACGACGACCACCGCGCGCGGCTGGACGCCATCCGCGCGCTGGAGCGCGAGGTGGGCCGCCCGATCGGCGTGCTGATGGACCTGCAAGGCCCGAAGCTGCGCGTGGGCCGCTTTGCCAGCGGCCCCGTCATGCTGCACCCCGGCCAGCATTTCCGGCTCGATCTCGATGCGGCCACGCCGGGCGACGACAACCGCGCCCCGCTGCCGCACCCCGAAATCTTCGCCGCCATCGGCCCCGGCACCGACCTGCTGCTCGACGACGGCCGCATCCGGCTGCGCGTGGTGGAGTCCGGCCCCGACTACGCCCACACCGAAGTGATCGAGGGCGGCCCCTTGTCGGACCGCAAGGGGGTCAACGTGCCCGGCGTGGTGCTGCCGCTGTCGGCCATGACGGAGAAAGACCGCGTCGACCTGGAATTCGGCCTGTCGCTGGGCGTGGACTGGATCGCGCTGTCGTTCGTGCAGCGCGCCGAAGACATCCGCGAGATCAAGCAGCTGGTCGACGGCCGCGCCGGCGTGATGGCCAAGCTGGAAAAGCCGGCCGCGATCGCCGAACTGGAATCGATCCTGGCCGAGTCCGACGCCGTGATGGTGGCGCGCGGCGACCTGGGGGTGGAAATGCCGGCCGAGCAGGTGCCGGCCATCCAGAAGCGCATCGTGCGCGCCTGCCGGCGCATCGGCAAGCCGGTGGTCGTTGCCACGCAGATGCTGGAATCGATGGTCAACGCGCCGGTGCCCACGCGGGCCGAGGCCTCCGACGTGGCCACCGCCGTCTACGACGGCGCCGACGCCGTCATGCTGTCGGCCGAGTCGGCCTCCGGCAAGTACCCGGTGGAAGCGGTCCGGATGATGAACGACATCATCGCCCAGACCGAAGCCGACCCGCACTACCGCGAGGTGATGGAAGCCTCGCAGACGCCGCCCGCGCCCGACATCGCCAACGCGATCGGCCGCGCGATGCGGGGCGTGGCCGGGCTGCTGCACGTGGCCACCACGGTGGCCTATACCAGTTCCGGCTATTCGGCGATGCGCATGTCGCGCGAGCGGCCCGAGGCGCCCATCATCGGCATGACGCCGAACCTGGCCACCGCGCGCCGCATGGCGCTGGTATGGGGCGTGCACGCGGTGGTGATCCACGAAGTGGACAGCGTCGGCGAAATGACCGCCTACGCCTGTGAAACCGCCCTCAGCGAAGGCTTCGCCAAGGTCGGCCAGACCATCGTGATCTCGGCCGGCATGCCGTTCGGCTCGTCCGGCACCACCAACCTGCTGCGCATCGCCACCGTAGAAGCGCCCGAGGCTTGAACCCCTGCACCCAGGACGCCGCGGATCCGGCTCCGCCGGTCCGCCAGCGTCGCCCCTTGAGGGGCGCGCGAAGCGCGTAGGGGTGGGCTACATCTTCGCCAGGAATTCCAGCGTGCGCTGGGTGGCTACGCTGGAGGCGGCCGGGTCGAAGGCGGCGCGCTGGTCGCAGTTGAACCCGTGGCCGGCGTCGTACACGTAGATCTCGGACTCGGGATGGGCGGCGCGGATCTTCTCGACGTCGGCCATCGGAATGGACTTGTCCTGCTCGCCGAAGTGGCCCTGCACCGGCACTTTCAGCTTGGCGTCGGCGCGCGCGGCGATGCCGCCGCCGTAGTAGGGCACCGCGGCGGCAATGCCGTCCAGCTGGGAGGCGGCGATCCACGCCACCGTGCCGCCCCAGCAATAGCCGATCACGGCCACCTTGCCGCCCTCGGCCGCCACCGCCACCGCCGCCGCCACGTCTTTCAGCGCCGAGTCGAAATCGATCTTCTGCATGATCTCGCGGCCGCGCGCCACGTCGTCGGGGTTGTAGCCGAGTTCGACGCCGGGCTGCACGCGGTCGAACATCGCCGGCGCGACGGCCAGGTAGCCCTCCTTGGCATAGCGGTCGGCCACGCTGCGGATGTGCGAATTGAGCCCGAAGATCTCCTGCACGATCACCACGCCGCCACGCGGCTTGCCCTGGGGGTCGGCGCGGTAGGCGGCAAGGCGGGTTCCGTCGGCTGCGGTCAGTTCGATTTGCGTTCCCATGATTTCCTTTGGCTCGGTAGAGTTGTTCGAAAGAACCGGCCCGCCCGCGCGCAGCGGCGCGTCCGCGGGCCGGACGCCCAACTCCCGGTTGTATCAGAAAAGGCGGCGAGCCGTCATGCATGCTGGCGCCCATGGGCACGGGCGGCGGCGCATCGGCGGCACGGCGGGCCGCGCCCGCCCTTCGTGCTAGAGTCGACTTCCCGCCGTCCGTCCTGCCTGCCGCCGCCGATGCACCTCGTCCTGATCGTCGCCTACGCCCGCAACCGCGTCATCGGACGCGCCAACACGCTGCCCTGGCGCCTGCCGGGCGACCTCGCCCACTTCAAGCGCAGCACGCTGGGCCATCCGATCGTGATGGGCCGCAAGACCTGGGAATCGCTGGGCCGGCCGCTGCCGGGCCGCCAGAACATCCTGGTAACGCGCGACCCGGCCTATGCGGCGGCCGGCGCCACGGTCGTGCACGGCCTGGACGAGGCGCTGGCCGCCTGCGCCGGCGCGCCGCGCGTATTCGTGATCGGCGGCGCCCAGCTCTATGCCGCCGCGCTCGGCCGGGCCGACGAAATCCTCGCCACCGAAATCGACGCCGAAGTCGAAGGCGATGCCTTCTTCCCGCCGCTGCCGCCCGGCTGGCGGGAGCAAAGCCGGCAGCCTCAGCCGCCGGAGAACGGGTACCGCTACGATTTCGTCAGTTACCTGCGCCCGGCAGACCACGCCTAGCCTCAGCCCTTCAATTGGCCTCGCTGATGTGCGCGTCGTGTGCAATCCGCCGGAACTTGGCGGCCTCGTTCTCAATGAATTTCTGAAAATCGGCCGGAGTGCGTCCATCCGGGGTCAGCACGGCGTTTTCGCGCAGCCACTGCTTCCATTCCGGCGTATCGAGGATACGATTGATTTCCGCATTCAGACGCCCTACTACCGCCGACGGCGTACCCGCCGGTGCGGCCAGGCCATACCACTCGGTAATCTCGTAGTCCGGGTAGCCAGATTCGGCAATGGTCGGCAACTGCGGCAGGCGCGGCGTGCGACGGGAACCCGTCAGCCCCAGCGCCTTGACCGCCCCCGATTCCAGCGAACCGGCCACCGTCGGAACGGCTACGAAACTCGTTGCCACCTGACCGGCAACGACGTCGGCCAATGCCGGGGCGGCGCCGGAATACGGAACGTGCACGATGTCGACCCCTGCCTGCAGCTTGAAAAGCTCACCGGCAAAATGATGCGCCAGGCCAATGCCTGGGGATGAGAAGAACAGCTGCCCCGGCCGCTTCTTGGCCAGCTGCACGAATTCGGCCAGATTGGCGACCGGTACGGCGGGGCTTACGGCGAACACCATCGGGACCTGGCCAACCAATGCTACCGCCTGGAAGCTGGCGATCGGATCGAAATTGAGCTTGCGGCCGATGGCTGGCACCGAGACGTTCGAACTGATGATCATGCCTATCGTATAGCCGTCGGGCTCGGCACGGGCCAGTTCACCGGAGGCGATCATGCCGCTCGCGCCGGCCCGGTTCTCGACCACGACGGGCTTGCCGAGGGCCTGGGCCAGCGGCACCGCGAGCTTGCGGGCAATGATGTCGGTCGTACCCCCGGGGGCGAAGCCCACGAGTACCCGGACGGGCCGCTGCGGCCAGGTTTCGGCCGACGCCCCACAGGCGGCGAAGGTTGCCAGCAGGCATGTCAATAGCTGCGCCGGTTTGCGCATGGTGTCTCCTCGGTTCTGGTTTGTGCCGGCAGGGGGACGGCCTGCGTCGCAGCGTGGCGAAAGGCCCTCTCCGGCGGCTGCGAAAACTATGCACAAATGGCGCCGAAGCCGCCATTCGTCGTTGGAAAACACCCCGTTAACGCCAGGCTAAGAAGCCCGCGCGGACAGGCCCTTAGCGCTCGCTTAAGCCCCTCTTATGAAAAGCGAAATTGTTCGCCGCCGCCCGCGCTTCCAGAATGACGCCACCGTACCGAACAAGGAACTGCAATGTTGGCAACCTTATCCCGAGTCGATGTACTGCCGATGCCGGCCGGATTGGGCGCAGAGATTACCGGCGTCGACCTCGCCGGCCCCGTGTCCGACGAGGTCCATGCCCGTATCGTCGATGCGTGGCACCAGTACCTGGTATTGCGCATCCGCGGACAGCGATTGGACGATGCGCAACTGATGCGCTTCGGCAGGCGCTTCGGCGAACTGGAACTGTCTCCCAGTACCGAATACACCGCCAACTTCGGCGAAATGGAAGGCGTGCCGCCCGAAGTCACCGTCGTGTCCAACATTGTGGAAGACGGCAAGGCACTCGGCACGCTTGGCGCAGGCGAAGCCTACTGGCATTCCGATAGCTCCTTCATCGACAAGCCGCCCAGCGCCAGCATACTGTACGGCATCGAGGTTCCCGACAGCGGCGGCGACACCTGCTTCGCCAATATGTACGCCGCCTACGAGGCACTGCCGGACGACGTCAAGGCTCGCATCGACGGGCTGCGCGCCATTCACAGCTCTGCCTATACCAGCGCGGGCGCGCTGCGCAAGGGCCGCACGGCGCCGGCCGATGTCACGCAGGATCCCGGCCCCCGCCATCCGTTGGTCCGCACGCATCCGGAAACCGGCCGCAAGGCGCTTTACCTGGGCCGGCGCCTCAACAGCTACATCGTCGGCCTGCCAATTGCCGAAAGCGAAGCACTGCTGGATCTGCTCTGGTCGCACGCGACGCGCGAAGAATTCACGTGGCGTCATCAATGGCAGCGCGGCGACGTGCTGATCTGGGACAACCGCTGCGCGCTGCACCGGCGCGACGCGTTCGATCCCTCCGTGCGTCGCCTGATGCACCGGGTACAGGTCAAGGGAACGACGCCGGTGTGAATATGGGACAGAGACCTTTCATGCGTGTCAGCACGTCGGATATTTTCGACGCCGATCCGGACCGCGTCCTGGTCTGCGAAACCCAGTTCCGCAGCTTCGGCCGGTTGCGCGAGTTCGCCGGCCCGTGCGCCACGGTGGCCGTACGCGAAGACCACCGGGAGATCCGCAAGCTGCTTGAAACGCCGGGCGAAGGCCGCGTCCTGGTGGTAGACGGCGGCGGTTCGCCGCGCGTCGGGTTGATGGGCGACGTCATGGCGGCGATGGCGGTGCGCAACGGATGGGCCGGTGCTATCGTTTTCGGCGCCATTCGCGACAGCTCCGCCATCGATGCAATGGAATTCGGCGTCAAGGCCGTCGCCACCACGGCTCGCCGCGCCCAGACTGCCGCGTCCGCCCTGCACGACCAACCGGTGGAATTCGGGGGTGTGCGCTTCCATCCCGGCGATTGGGTTTGTGCGGACTCCGATGCCGTGGTCGTGCGGCCTCAGCGGTGAATGGCAACATGGCCATCGACCATCGTGGGGAACGACCGGATGCCTATGCAATTCGACCTCGTCGATTTCAGACTGCTCGTCAACATTGCCGAGGAAAAAAGCCTGAGCCGGGGGGCGGAGCGCTCCCATCTCTCGATCCCGGCCGCCAGCAATCGCATCAAGAACCTGGAAAGCCGGATCGGCATGGACCTGCTGTACCGGAACAGCCAAGGCGTTACGCTCACGCCCATAGGGCAGTCGTTCCTGCACCATGCCCGCATCGTCCTGCGGCAGCTGGAGCACTTGTGCGGCGACCTGCAGGAATACACCGAAGGCATCAAAGGCCACATCAAGATATTTGCCACCACCACGGCCATCACGGAACTGTTGCCCGAGCCGATCAGCCGCTTCTTGCGGGCGCACCCCGACGTCAACATCACGATGCAGGAACATCGCAGCCAGCACATCCTGCGCGCGGTCACGGAAGGATCGATCGACATCGGCATCGTCGCGGAAAACATCAACCACGAGAACGTGCAGCTGTTTCCGTTCGGACAAGACCGCCTGGCCTTGGTGGCGCCGGTCGACCATCCCTTGGTCGGCCGCCGGGAAGTGGCCTTTGCCGAAACGCTGGACTACGACTACGTAGGCCTCTGGGAATCGAGCGCGATGCACAGCTTTCTCGTCGATGCCTCGCGCTCGTTGAACCGACCGATGAAATTCCGCCTCGAAGTCGGCAGCATCGAAGCGGCCTGCCGCATGGTTTCGTTCGGCGTCGGCATTGCGATGGTCCCGGTTTCGGCGGCTCGACGCTACGCCACGTCGTTCGATATCAGGGTCATCGAGCTCAGCGACGACTGGGCCCGGCGCTGCCTGCAGATCTGCGTGCGGAACCTGGAGCAATTGCCGGTGTTCGCGCGCGACCTCGTTGCCTTCCTGCTGGCCACGGCCGACGTATCCGCGCTCTGATCCGCAAGACGCCAGCCTGCCTGCCGGCCCCCACCTTCTTCTCATTGCTGGCCGGCCATGGCCAGACACCGGAGCCTTCATGATTCCGATCCAGTACCTGACCAATATCATCCTCGCGCCAGGCTGTGTGGCCATGCTGCCCGACACGCTTGGCAAGCTGGGGGTCCACCGGCCGCTGCTCGTGACCGACAAGGGCGTTCGCCACACCGCCGCCTTCGAGCGCATACAGTCCGCGCTCGGCGCCGGGCATGCGCTGTTCGACGACACCCCTCAGAATCCCACCGAGCACGCCGTCGAATCGGCCACTGCCCTGTTCCGCGACCGCCGCTGCGACGGCGTCGTGGCGGTCGGCGGAGGATCGCCCATCGATCTGTCCAAGGCCGTCGCCCTGCTGGCCACGCACCAGCCTCCGCTATCCCGCTATGCGCTGATCATGGACGGACTGCGCCACATCCGCGCCGACGTAGCGCCGGTGGTCGCCCTTCCCACCACGGCCGGGACCGGCAGCGAAGTCGGCCGGGGAGCGTTGATCACATTGCGGGACGGCCGAAAGCTGGGGCTGATCAGCCAGCATCTGATTCCAAAGTACGCCCTCTGCGACCCCGAGCTGACACTGTCGCTGCCGCCGCGCCTGACCGCCGCCACTGGCATGGACGCCTTGGCCCACTGCATCGAAACCTTCCTGTCGCCGCGCGACAATCCGGTAGCGGACGCAATCGCGCTGGACGGTGCGGGCCGGGCCTACCGCAATATAGAGAGCGCCGTGCGCAACGGCAGCGATCTGCGGACACGGCAGGAAATGATGACCGCATCGCTGATGGGAGGACTCTGCTTTCAGAAAGGACTGGGAGCGGTGCATTCGCTGTCGCATGCGCTGGGGGCGATCAAGAACCCCGTCCTGCACCATGGAACGCTGAACGCCATCCTTCTGCCTTCGGTACTGCGGGCCAACGCGGCCTATGCCGGAGACAAATACCCGCGGCTGCTGGCCGCCATGCACCTGGCCACGGATACCGATTTGCCCGCCGCCATCGAGGCGCTGAACGGCAGGCTGGGCATTCCCTCCAGCCTGAAGGATCTGGGCGTGACGCGCGACATGCTGCCTGGCGCAGTCCGAGGCGCGCTGGCCGACCACTCTCATGCAACCAATCCTTTTCAACCGGACGCGATGCAATACATGGACATACTTGACGCCGCCATGCAGTGAGGCGGCACGGTTGCGCTCTGGCACAATGATGCATCCAGATCACGCAACGACCCTCGATGCCCCGGTTTTTCCGGCTGCCCGCGCTGCTGGCCGCATTCGCGCTGCTGGCGGCGTGCGCCAGCGTTCCGCCGCCGTCTCCGCCCGGCGTGTTCGATACCGGCTTCGAGTCCGGCAGCCTCGGCACGATCGAGGCGGTCGACGATGCCACCTGGGACCTGCGGCTGCGCAACGACAACAATGACCCATCGCTGCCGGCCTCGTTCCGCACCTGGTTCTACTTCGGGCTGAACCGTATCCCGACCGGCCGGCCGCTGACGCTCCGGCTGTCGGGCTTCGGTTCGTCCTACCCGGCCATGCCGGTCTATTCGTACGACCGCGTTCACTGGCGGCATTTCGACGCGTCAGAAGTCGACTGGCAATCCTGCCCCCGCTCGCGGCCCGGGCAATGCCGGCTGGTGGTGCGCAAGGCCTTCGCCCAGCCGCGGGTATGGATCGCCCGCTTTTTTCCCTACACCGCGCGCGAGCTCGACGCCTTCCTCGACACGGTGCGCGGCAGCCCCTACCTGACCGAACGCACGCTGGCCACGGGACCGGCCACCGGGCAGCCTATCCGGCTGCTGACGATCGGCGATCCGCCGGCCGCGGCGAATATCATGCCGGACCGCCGCTACGTGTGGATACAGGCACGCAGCCACCCCGGCGAAACCGCGTCGTCCTTTCTGCTGGAAGGGCTGATGAAGCGTGTGCTGGCCGACGACGGCCTGGGCCGTTCGCTGCGCGCGCGCTATGTGTTCGAGATCGTGCCGATCCATAACGTGGACGGCGTGGCGCTCGGCAACTACCGCACCAACGCCGCCAGCCAAAACCTGGAAGACAGCTGGACCTTCGCCTCCGACGGCACGCCGCTGCCCGGCGAGCCGGCGCCCCCGCCCGAGGACCTGGCGCTGATGCAGGCCGGCATCCAGCCGCTGCTGCGGGCGGGCGCGCGTTTCGCGCTGGCGCTGAATCTGCACTCGTCCAACGCCGAACCCGACAAACCGGCGTTCTTCGTGCCGCATTTCGGCAGCGATCCGGCCGCCTACACCGACGCCCAGCGCGCGCTGTGGCAGCGGCAGGCCCGCTTTGCCGAACTGGTCGACGCCTATTACGATGGCCCGATATGGCCGGTGCGCGAAGGCGGTCAATCGTTCCTGGAGCACTATTTCCCCGAGCGCTGGTGGTGGGCATCGCAGCAGGACGCCGTCGATGCGCTCACGCTGGAAACCACCTACGGCCGCGGCGGACTGGGCCGCTGGATCGAGCCCGACGACTTGCGGCGGCTGGGCGAGGCGGTGGCGCAGGCCATCGCCGCGATGGACGACGGCACGGCCGAGCCGATGCCCGTGGCGCCGCCGGGGCAAGGCAGCCACCAGGCGCCGGCTCCCACGGAGGAAGATCTGTAAGCGCGCCCGCCTGCGGCGGCGCGACCTTGTCAGGCAAGACATCGCACAGCGACAGGAGTACGCCAGTGAACCGCTTGCAAGTCATCCGCGCCGACATCACGACGCTCGACATCGACGCCATCGTCAATGCCGCCAATCCGTCCTTGCTGGGCGGCGGCGGGGTCGACGGCGCGATCCACCGCGCGGCCGGCCCCGAACTGCTGCGCGAGTGCCGCGGACTGGGCGGCTGCCCCACCGGCGAGGCCCGGCTCACGCGCGGCTACAGGCTGCCGGCGCGTTTCGTGATCCACACGGTAGGGCCGGTGTGGCGCGGCGGCGGCGCCGGCGAGCCGGAATTGCTCGCCAGCTGCTATCGCAACGCGCTGCGAATCGCCGGCGAACGGTCGCTGCGCGGCATCGCCTTCCCCAGCATCTCGACCGGGGTCTACGGCTATCCCGTCGAGGCGGCGGCGACGGTGGCGGTGCGGGCCGTCATGCAGGCGCTGCCGGCCGCGCCGTCGCTGGAGTCGGTCGTGTTCTGCTGCTTCTCCGAAGCGGACCGCATCGTGTACGCCGACTGCCTCGAACGCGAAGGCGGCGGGGCGTCTTTCTCATGAAGCCGCGGCGCCTCGTCCGGCCGGGCCGCGCGCGCCTGGCGGCCGCGACGCAGCATGGCCGCAACGGCGCCAGGCGATGAACGCGCCGGGCCGCATCGCCGCATTCACGCTGCTGGCGCTTGCGGCCGCGGCCGCCCTGTTCGCCTACGGCGTGCGCAGCGGCCGGATCATGCTGCCCGATCGCTGGAACCCGTGGACGCCGCTCGACGTGCGCCAGCCGCCCGGCCCGCTGACGGGCTGGAAGCTATGGCGCGCCACGCACGACCCGCAGTTGTGCCGCGCCGCGCTCGACTTGTCCGGCATGACCTACCACCCGGTGCCGGACCAGAGCGCCGGCCCGGGCTGCGAGCTGCACGGCGCCGTGCGGGTCGAGCGGCTGGACACCCGCTTCGGCAGCAGCTTCCTGGCCAGCTGTCCGCTGGCGCTGGGCGTGGCGCTGTTCGACGCGCAGTACCTGCAGCCCGCCGCGCAGGCTTTCTACGGCGAGCCGGTCGCGCGCATCGACCACGTCGGCAGTTATGCCTGCCGCAACGTCAACCACGCCGCCAGCGGCTCGCTCAGCCAGCATGCGCATGCCAACGCGCTGGACATTACCGGTTTCGTGCTGGCGGGCGGGCGCCGCATCACGGTAACGGGCGACTGGAACGACGGCGGCAAGGCCGGGCAGTTCCTGCGCCAGGTGCACGACGGCGCGTGCAAGTCGTTCAATGCCACGCTGGGGCCGGAATACAACGCGCTGCATGCCACGCATTTCCACGTCGACATGGGGCCGTACCGGATGTGCCGCTAGGCCGGCGCGGCATGACTAAGGCGCAGCCCGCGCCCGTCGATAATCGCCGCGGATAAATGGGCGCCGTCGGCCGGCCATCTATCAAATTCCGATATTGGACCCTCGTCCCCGCGGCTCTCTACACTGCACCGGGTCATCTCCAGAAGGAGCAATCGATGGCCCCGGAACGCGCGGATTCAAGCATGCAGGAAATCGTGGTCGAGGGCTTGCCGGACCCGCCCCGGTTCGGCAGCCCCACCGCCTTGGCCATCAGGGCCGGCCAGCAGATCTTCATATCCGGGACCCTGGCCTGGGACGCCGACCGCAAGCTGGTGGGCGTCGGCGACGTCGAGGTCCAGACCCGGCACATTCTCGATGCGATGGCGGCGATTCTTCGCACCCAGGGAGCGTCCCTGCGCGATATCGTGAAAATCAATTTCTTCCTGACCGATATCCGCGACAAGGAAAGGATTTGGGCCGTCCGCCGGGAAATGTTCGGCGACCATCGCCCCGCCTCCACGCTGGTGGAAGTCTCCCAGCTGGTCGATACGGAAGCGAAGCTGGAAGTGGAAGCCATCGCGCTGGTTCCTCCGTCGCGGCCTTGAAGGAAGCGTGCAACATGCAGATCCATCGTCCGAAAACCTACACCTTCGTGTTCGAGAACGTCCGCGCGATGTCGGCGATGCTGTCGCCGCCGGAGCTGACCTGGTTCACCGAGATTCCCGACGATGGCATCGCGCGGCCGTTCTACCTCCACCTGTCGTGCATGGCGCATCTCACCCCGCACATCCCCTACATCGCGCAGGCCGTCCTTCACAGGCTGGATCTTCCCTGTCCGATCGTAGGCGGCCCCGAGCACTGTTGCGGGGGATACCATCATGTATTCCAGGACAAGAAGCTGGAAAAGAAAAGCGCCGTCATCACGTTGAACGCCCTGCGCAAGGCCAGCGCGGCCACGGTGCTCTCCATATGCCCGAGCTGCGACGAACGCTTTGCCGAGCACCGCCCGGCCTCGCTCGAGCTCGACCACGGCAATGTGTCGCGCCTGTTCGCCGGACTGCTCGACCGGCTGCGCCCGATGATGAAACCCGTGCCACGCCGGGCGATCCTCCATTACCACGACTACAACGAGGCGCGCCGGCAGGACGAAGGCAACATCCGCGCGATTCTTTCCGCCATTCCCGGACTCGAACTGATCGAATCCGTGCACGCCCACGGCCAGGGCAAGGATTGCAATCCGCGCAACCGGATGCCGCCGGAACAGACGGCCCGCCTGCTCGACGATGCGAAACGCGCCGCCGCCGACATGCTGGTGGTCCCGTACCATTCCTGCTTCAGGCAGAACTGCCACCTCGAACTCGGCGCAGGGCCCAAGGTGCACCACTACCTCGAACTGCTCGCCATGGCGCTGGGCATTGCGTACGAGGATCCGTTCAAGCAGCTGCGGCTGGCGAACGACGTCGATGCGGCGGTGGAAATGCTGCGTCCGCGATGGGAGGCGCTGCGCCTGGAGCGCAGCGACGTGCGGGCCTTCGTGCACCATTCCGTCTATTCGTGAGGGCCGCCATGGAAGCATCCACCACGGAAAGCGAATGGATCCACCTGGGCGCCAGCGAAGATTTCGGCGCCGGATGCCCGATCGTCGAACGCCAGCGGCGCCGATTCGTCGTGGCGATCCTCGACAACAGGATATTCGCGTTCGACGCGCTGTGCCCGCATGCCTTCGGTCCGATGCACCTGGCCGAGGTGCAGGGAACGGTCGTCACCTGCCCCTTGCACGCCTGGCGATTCGACCTCGAACAGGATGGCCGGGAGCTGCATGGCTATCGAGGCTTGCAGACATACGCCGTGAAGCAGGAAGGCGGCCAGGTCTACATCGCCAAGAGACCGGCATAGGCCGGCGCGGCGGTCCACCCGGAACGCGGGAGGAAGAGACAAGGCCCTCCGCGCCGGCGGAAGACATTCGCACTGAACAAGGAACTGTCATGGATCTTCATCGCAAGACGCCGCGCATGCTTGCCGCGGTTGTTTGTCTGTTCTTCGGCATGGCTTCGCAGGCATGGGCCGAATCCTGGCCCACGCGCCCGGTCAGGCTGGTGGTACCGCTCGCGGTGGGCGGCGGGGTCGATGCGGTGGCGCGCATCCTGGCCGCCAAGCTGGGGGCGGCCCTCGGCCAGCCGGTGGTGGTGGAGAACCAGGGCGGCGCCGGCGGCACGCTGGCCACCGGCTACGTGGCGAGGTCGCCCGCCGATGGCTATACGCTCATCTTTTCGTCGACCTCGGCGGCGGTGATCAACGCGCTCGTCTACAAGAACCTGCCCTACGACCCCGTCAAGGACTTCGCTCCGGTCTCGCTGTTCGCGACGTCTCCGCTGGTGGCGGTCATCAATCCGCAAGTCCCCGTCCGCGACCTGCCGGAGTTTCTCGCGCTGCTGCGGGCCAATCCTGGCAAATACTCCTATGGCTCATCGGGATATGGAACCATCACGCACCTCGCCGGCGAGTACTTCAAGTCCCTCGCCAAGGTGGACATCGTCCATGTTCCGTACCGCGGCAACGCTGCCGTCCTGCCCGACCTGTTCGGCGGCCGCATTTCATTGATGTTCGACAGCCTGCCGCTGCAGATTCCCAATATCCGCAGCGGCAAGGTCCGCGCCATCGGCCTGCTCGGCAACCAGAAGTCGCCCGAGTTGCCGGACGTGCCCTTGATGAAGGAAACGCTGCCCGGGTTCGAGCTGCAATTCTGGATGGGCGTATATGCGCCGGCCCGGACGCCGAAGCCTATCGTCGAGCGACTCGCCGCCGAGATATCCAAGGTGGCCGCCGACCCGGAGGTCGTGGCGAACCTGGCCAGGCTCGGGGTCGACAGCCGCAGCTCCTCCCCCGGCCAGTTCGACGCGTTCTGGCACGAGCAACTGCGGCAATATGGGAAAATCGTGCAGGCCAACCACATCATGGTGGATTGACGCCGGCGGCCGTCGGGCCGCCATGGGACGGCGATGGCCATGCAATACTGTGCCGTGGCCACCCGGCGCGGCAGGAGTATTGCATGTATCCCGACGTAAAGTTCCGCCAGATCCGCGCCTTCATCGCGGTCGCCGAATGGCGCAGCTTTACCAAGGCCAGCGCCGCCTTGCACATCTCCCAGCCAGCCCTGACGGCCTCCATCAGACAGCTGGAGGAAACGCTGGCGACACGGCTGCTCGATCGCAATACCCGCAGCGTAACGCTGACCGAATCAGGCGAATCGTTCTTCGCCACCGCGAAGTACCTGGTGCGCAGCTTCGATTCTTTCATCGGCGACACCCGGGACAAAGGCAATCTGCAGGCCGGCCAGGTCGTCGTGTCGGCGCTGCCCTCGGTGTCGGCCACGCTGGTCAGGGATTCGATCCCGAAATTCCGCAGGATGTTTCCCGGCGTATCGCTTCATCTCTACGACGGCATCGATCTCGACGTTGCGGGACACGTCGTGCGCATGCAGGCCGATTTCGGCGTCGGCGGGCGCCTCACCCGCTATCCCGAGCTCGATTTCGAGCCCCTGGCCGTCGAAAAGGCCTTCGTCGTCTTCCGCCGCGGGCATTGGCTTGCGCAGCGCAAGAAAGTCGCCGTGGCCGAGCTCGCGGACGAGCCGATGATCGTGCAGAGCCGGCGCACCCGCTGGCAGCAGCTGGTGGAAGAAGCGTTCGTCAAGAGCGATGTCCGGACCAACACGCTATGCGAGGTCCAGCAGCTCAGCAGCCTCAAATCCTTCATCGAAACCGGGCTCGGCGTGGCCATCGTGAATTCGACCTGTCTGCCGGTCGTCGTCGGCGCCGGCATCCTCGCCCGCGAGGTCGCGAGCCCGCCCATCACGCGCGAGATCGGCATCATCACGCGCGCGGGCGGGTCCATGTCGGTAGCGGCGGAAAGCTTTCGGCAGATCATCCACGCCGCGCTGACGCATGCGGGCGCGGGCCCGGCGCAATCGGCCGATGCCGCCCGCCCGGCCTAGCGGCGAACCGGATCGCCCGCTGCCAGGCTGTCCGGCCGCCCCGCGTCGGCGGCCACCGTCGCCAGGAAATGCCGGTAGTTCCGGTGCGCGTTGCCCAGGTGCTCGCGCAGCGCGGCCAGCGCGGCGGCGCCGTCGCCCTTCTGCAAAGCCTGGATGATGCGGCGGTGTTCCGACGAACCGTCGTGGCCGCGCGCGCCGCGGTCGGCCCAGAACCAGTAGCCGTCGTTGCGGCGGCGGAAATTGAGCCGATCGTAGATGTCGCCCAGCATCCGCACCAGCAGCGCGTTGCCGGACAGGCCGGCCAGCGCCAGGTGGAATTCCTGGTCGATGCGGGAACGGTTGACCACGCTCTGGTCGTCCAGCAGGCGCTGGTATTCGGTGTTGAGCCGCATCAGCGACTCGATGCCGTCGGCATCGACGCCACGTTCGAGCGCCGTCTCCAGCGCGCGGATTTCCAGCCCGTAGCGCACGTCGTACAGATCGCTGGCCTCGGTGGCGTCCATCTCGGCCACGAAGTAGCCTCGCGCCGGAATGCGGGTCACATACCCTTCCTGGCACAGCCGCTCGAGCGCATGCCGCACCGGCGTGCGCGACACGTTCAGCGTGCCGGCGATGTGTTCGGGAATCAGCTTGACGCCGGGCCGCACGCGCTGGGCCAGGATGTCGCCGCGCAGCGTTTCGTACACCTTGTGGATGAAGAAGCCGCGGTCGGACTTGGCTGGCGGCGCGCTGCCGGCCGGCTTTTCGACGGCCGCGGCGGCTTTCCCGGAACGGCTGGCGCGGGTCATCGGTTCCCCGCCTCGTGCACGGCCGCGCCGATCGCGGCCGCGAGCGATTCCTGCAAGCGCGCGACGGGCGCCTGCCCATCGACTTCGCGGCACAGGGCGAACAGCCCCGCCGGCGCAGCCGGGCCGGCGCAACCGGCGAACTTGGCCTGCAACGTGGCCGCATCGAGCCAATTGCCAGGCTTGCCGCTGGCCACGTCGACACGGGCCGACTCGAGGCGGCCGTCATCCATCTCCACATCGACGATGGCGGCGAACTCGCGGTCGTCGGCCACGCGCGGGTCCACTTCGACGCCGATGCGGTCCATCAGCGCCGCCGCCTGCGGGCGCCGGATCCGGTCGTCGAGAAAGCTGTCCATGTTGACGGTGTCGTCCAATAAAGCGGCGGCGATGCAATAGCGCATGCTGAACTTGCCCTCCAGCGGCGTGGCGGGGCGGTCATGGATCAAGGGCTGCAGCGCGAATTTCGACGCGCCCACCCGCACCCGCCGGACCGCAGCGGGATTGTAATCCGCGAGCCTGCGGCGCACCGCGCGCGCGGCGTCGATGGCCGGATGGGTGGCCGCGCAGCACGGATAGGCCTTGAGCGCGATGCCGGTGTCGGTGAGGATTTCCAGCGGCTCGCCCCAGGGCTTGGCGCGGCCGCCCGCGGCGCCGGCGCCGCCGAGCACCTTGAAGAAGCCGTGGCGGCCCTCCAGCGCATCGTCGGCGCTGGTCAGGCCGGCGGCCGCCAGCCGCGCCGCCAGGATGGCCGAGCGGCCCGGCAGGCCGGCATGCAGCGGCTTGGTCATGGTGCCGAAGTTCTGCCGCACCCCGCCCGCCATCGAGGCGGCGATGCCGATGGCCTGGCGCGTGGCCGGGCCGGGCAGTCCCTCCAGCCAGCACACGGCGGCGGTGGCGGCCAGCGTGCCCAGCGTGGCGGTGGCGTGCCAGCCGGCCTCGTAGTGCGCCAGGTTCAGCCGGCGGCCCAGCTGGCCCAGCACTTCCAGGCCGACCACGTAGGCCCGCAGCAGCGCCGCGCCGCCGGCCTGCAGCGCGCTGGCGCGCGCCAGCAGCGGCGGCAGCAGCAGCGCCGTGGGATGGCAGTAGGCCGGATGGCTGATGTCGTCGAAATCCACCGCATGGGCGAGCGTGCCCAGGTACAGCGCGGCCGCGCCCTGCGCGTCGGTATCGGCACGGGCCAGCGCGGCCGGCGCCAGCCGGGCCGCCACGTCATGGCCGGTGGCGGCCGCGCCGAACAAGGCGGTGCGCAGCGGCGCCTCCAGCGGCTGGCGGGCGCCCAGCAGCATGCAGCCGACCGAATCGGTGATCGCGTCGGTGGCGCGCCGGACGGCTTCGGCCGGCAGCGGGGCATCGCGCAAGGCATCGCCGAAGCGGATCAGGGCGGCGGTGAAATCCCGGTTCGGGTCGATCGCGTCGGCTTGGTCCACGCCGGTTCTCCATAAGCATAAGACGGGGGTGCGCTCATTATGGCACCCCTGGTGCTCTTTAGCATCCAAATCAAGGCCCAATTAAAGGTCCACAACTGGATCCAGTTCGTGATAAACTGGCCGCCAACGTCGTCACGGTGCCGCCACAACCCATCGCCATGCCTACCGCCGAGTCCTCCGTACCGCCGATTCCGAACCGTCTGCCGCTGTCCGGCCTGGTCGTGCTGGAAATGGCGCACACCGTCATGGGGCCCTGTTGCGGCCTGGTGCTGGCCGACCTGGGGGCCGAGGTGATCCGCGTCGAGCCGGCGCCCGGCGGCGACCGCACGCGCCGGCTGCGCGGCTTCGCCAGCGGCTTCTTCTCCTACTTCAACCGCAACAAGCGGAGCCTCTGTCTGGACCTGAAGTCCGAACGCGGGATGGCGCTGGCGCGCCGGCTGATCGCCCGCGCCGACGTGCTGGTCGAGAACTTCGCCCCCGGCACGCTGGATCGCCTCGGGCTCGACTGGGAAACGCTGCACGCGCTCAACCCGCGGCTGGTGTTCTGCGCGCTGAAGGGTTTCCTGCCGGGCCCCTACGAACACCGGCCGGCGCTGGACGAGATCGTGCAGTACATGACGGGCCTGGCCTATATGACCGGCCCCCCGGGCCAGCCGCTGCGGGCCGGCGCCTCGGTGGTCGACATCATGGGCGGCGTGATGGGCGCGGTGGCGATCCTGGCCGCGCTGCGCCAGCGCGACGCCGACGGCGTGGGCCGCCGCGTCACCAGTTCGCTGTATGAGTCGTCGGCCTTCCTGGTGGCCCAGCATATGGCGGGCGAGGCCGTCACCGGCGTGCCGGCGCCGCCCATGCCGGCGCGCGACAGCGCGTGGGCCATCTACGAAACCTTCCCCACCGCCGACGGCACGCCGCTGTTCGTCGGCATTACTTCCGACCGCCACTGGGAAGCCTTCTGCCGGCACTTCGGACGCGAAGACTTGCTGGCCGACCCGCGCTACGCCGCCAACGAAGAGCGCGTGCGCCACCGCGACACGCTGCGGCCGCAGGTGGCGGCGGCGATCGCCGCGCGCCCGATCGAAGAACTGTGCGGGATCCTGGAACGCATCGGCGTGCCGTTCTCGCCCGTGCGCCGGCCGGGCGAGCTGTTCGACGATCCGCAGTTGCGCGCCAACGACCGCATGCTGCGCACCGTGATGCCGGACGGCCGCACCGTTCCTTTCCCCAGCCTGCCGCTGGAGATCGACGGCAAGGCCCCGCCGCTGCGCCGCCAGCCGCCCGCGGCCGGCCAGCACACCGACGAAATCCTCGCCTCGCTCGGCCTGGAGGCCGCCGAGATCGCCGAACTGCGGGCCGCGCAGGTGGTGCGATGAACGCGCCCGCCCGGCCGCAGCGACAGGAGGCCCGCCAGTGAACGCCACGCGCTTCCCGGCCCGCGTCGACATCTTCGAAGAAGGCGTGCGCGAGGGCTTCCAGTCGCTGCCGATGGTGGTGCCGACCGAGGTCAAGCTGGACATCATCCGCCGGCTCTCCGCCACCGGCCTGAAGCAGATCGCCGCCGCCTCCTTCGTGCGTCCCGACCGCGTGCCGGGCTGGGCCGACGCCGAAGAGGTGGCGAGCCGGCTGGAGCCGGTCGACGGCGTGTCGTATTCGGCCCTGTGGTTCAACCGGCGCGGCCTGGAGCGCGCCGCCCGCCACGCCGGCCGGCTCGAGCTGTTGGGCTCGCTCACGCTGTCGGCCTCGCGCGCCTTCATCCAGCGCAACCAGAACATCGGCTACGAACAGGCGCTGCGCCAGCTCGACGACGTGGTGGCCTGGTGCCGCGAACTGTCGATCCCGGTGCCGCGCGCCGCCGTGTCGGCCGCCTTCGGCTGCAACTACGAAGGACCCGGCTCGCTCTCCCGTCTGCTCGAGGTCGTGGCCGACCTGCGCGGCTGCGCGCGCAAGCATGGCCTGGAAATCGAATACCTGACCCTGGCCGACACCATGGGCTGGGCCGACCCCGTCCAGGTCGGCGCCTATGTGGACGCGGTGCGCGCGGCCTGGCCCGGCGTGCGCATCTGCCTGCACCTGCACGACACGCGCGGCCTGGGCCTGGCCAATGCCTATGCCGGCCTGGCCGCCGGCGTCGACCTCTTCGACGCCAGCCTGGGCGGGCTGGGCGGCTGTCCCTTCGGCGGCAGCGTGCGCGCCTCCGGCAACGTCAGCACCGAAGACCTGGTCTACCTGTGCCACCGGCTGGGCATCGCCACCGGCGTCGACCTGGCCCGCCTGGTGGCCGTCTCGCGCCATGCCGAGGAAGTGCTGGGCATCCCGCTGCCCGGACGCCTGAAGAACGTGGCCGACGCCTGCATCGGCCTGCCCCCCGCACCCTCCATTGCCGAGGTATCCGCATCATGACCGCCTCAACGTTCGCCCCCATCGACCACCCGTCGGCCTGGCGCGCCGCCGACGTCGCCGATTCGCCCGCCTGGCGCGTGAGGCTGGCGCCCGAGGCGGCCGCCGAACTGGCGGGCGGGGCCGCCCGCACCGATCGCGCCTCGCTGGCCTCGATCACCGCCAGCCCGGTGGACCGCGCCGCCTTCCCCGCCGCCGCTGCGCAGCTGGCCGCCATCGAGCGCGAGGTGATGCTGGGCCGCGGCTTCGTGCTGCTCAACGGCCTCGACCCCGGCCTGGACGACGGCATGCTCAAGGCCTGCTACTGGATCATCGCCAACCTGCTCGGCACGCCGCTCAGCCAGAACTCCTACGGCGACCTGCTGTGCGACGTGATCGACACCGGCAAGAAGATCGGCGAAAAGCGCGTGCGCGGCTACCAGACCAACGCCGACCTGAAATTCCATACCGACCGCGCCGACATCGTCGGCCTGCTATGCGTGCGCAAGGCCATGCGCGGCGGCAGCAGCAGCATTTCGAGCGCGGTCACGGCCTACAACGAACTGCTGCGCCGCCGCCCAGAGCTGCTGGTGCCGCTCACCGAAGGCCTGTACTACATGAACGTGGAAGAAGGCGGCGACTCCAGCCTCAAGCGCGTGCCGATCTTCGACCTGCGCGACGGCGTGCTGTCGTGCCGCTACTCGCGCAACACCATGGCCACCGCGATGCTCAACGGCGCGCCGTTCACCGAATTGGAAAAAGAAGCCCTCGACGCGCTCGACGCGCTGGCGGCCGACCCCGCGCTCAGGCTCGACATGACGCTGGAGCGCGGCGACATCCAGCTCATCAACAACTACACCACCCTGCACGCGCGCACCGCGTTCGAAGACTATCCCGACCCCCGGCTCAAGCGCTGCAAGACGCGCGCCTGGATGCGCAGCCTGAGCGGCCGCCCGGTCGGCCCCCACTTCGACGACTACGCCGGCGTGCCGGTCACGCTAGAGCGCGAGATCGCCCGCCGTGCGGCAGTCTGACCGAGGACGCCGCGGATCCGGCTTCGCCGGTCCGCCAGCGTCGCCCCCCCGGGGGGGGCGCGCGAAGCGCGTAGGGGGAGCCCAATGCAGCGGCCGCCAGAGCCGCGCCCACGACATCACGAGGAGGATGGAGAAATGAAAAAGCAAGCAATGTTCGCCCGCGGCGCCGCCGCCGTGGCCGTCCTGCTGTCGCTGGCCTGCGGCGCCGCCGCCGCGCAGGACTACCCCAACCGCCCGGTGCGCAGCATCGTCGGCTACCCGCCGGGCGGCGCGGTCGACACCAACGCCCGCATACTGGGCCAGGCGCTGAGCAAGCTGTGGGGGCAGTCGGTGGTGATCGAGAACCGCGGCGGCGCCGGCTCCACCATCGGCACCGCCATGGCGGCCCAGGCCGCGCCCGACGGCTATGCCTACCTGGTGGTATCGCCGGCCCACGCCATCAATGCCACCCTGTACAAGAAGCTGCCGTACGACACCGAGAAAGACTTCGCCCCCGTCGCCCAGCTGACCGAATCGCCGCTGATCCTGTTCGTGAACCCGTCTTTGCCGGTCAATTCCGTGGCCGAGCTGATCGCCTACGCCAAGGCCCATCCCGGCAAGCTCAACTACGGCTCGTCCGGCAACGGCACCTCCGTGCACCTGGCCGGCGCCCTGTTCAACATGATGGCCGGCACCCGCATGACGCACATCCCCTACAACGGCGGCGGCCCGGCCTACAACGCCCTGCTGGCCGGCGACGTCGACCTGATGTTCGGCGGCGTCGAAGGCCTGCCGCACGCCAAGTCCGGCAAGCTCAAGGCCCTGGCCGTCACCACTCCGCGCCGCGCCCCCGGCTACGCCGACATCCCGACCGTGGCCGAATCCGGCCTGCCAGGCTACGAGGTGGAGGCCTGGTACGGCGTGTACGTTCCGGCCGCCACGCCCAAGGACATCGTCGCCCGCCTGAACCGAGACATCAACCGCGCGCTCGAAACCGACGAGGTCAGGAAACGCTACGGCGAGCTCGGCTTCAGCGTCGTCCACGGCACGCCGGAACAGTTCGCCGAATTCAGCAAGTCCGAAATCGCCAAGTGGCGCAAAGTAGTACAGTTCGCAAACGCAGGAATCGACTGACTACCCAGACTCCAGGAGGCATTGCATGAAGCTCGTCACGTTCCAACCGCGCCGCGGCGGCGCCCCTTCCTTCGGCGTCGCCCGCGACGACGGCATCGTCGACCTGGGCGCCGACTGGCCCGACGTCGGCGGCGTGCGCGGCCTGATCGAGCGCAACCTGCTGGCCGAAGCCGCTGCCCGCGCCAAGGACCGCCCGGCCTCGCACGCCCTGGCCGACGTGACGCTGCTGCCACCCATCCCCGTCCCCGGCAAGATCCTGTGCGTGGGCCGCAACTACATGGACCACGTGGCCGAGCTGGGCGACAAGCCGCGCGGCCATCCCAGCATCTTCATCCGCCTCACCAACACCCTGGTCGGCCACGAAGGCCAGCTGGTCCGCCCCAAGGTATCGGACAACTTCGACTTCGAAGGCGAACTGCTGCTGGTGATCGGCAAGCACGGCCGCCACATCAAGCCCGAAGACGCGCTCGACCACATCGCCGGCTACGCCTGCTTCAACGACGCCAGCGTGCGCAACTACCAGTTCGAGCACTGCCTGATCGTCGGCAAGAACTTCCACGCCACCGGCGGCTTCGGCCCCTGGATCGTGACCGCCGACGAAGTGGGCGACCCGCGCGAGCTCACGCTCGAAACGCGCCTGAACGGCCAGCGGGTGCAGCACTCCACCGTCGACAAGCTGATCTGGGACATCCCCACCCTGATCAACTACCTGTCGACCATCACCCCGCTCGAACCGGGCGACGTGATCGCCACCGGCACGCCCGAAGGCGTCGGCTATTCGCGCAAGCCGCAGCTGTGGATGAAGCCGGGCGACACGATCGAAGTCGACATCTCGCGCATCGGCGTGCTGCGCCACACGATCGTCGACGAAGCGGCCTGACCGGCAGCACCCGCCCCGTCCCGGCGTAAGACCGGAGGCGGGGCCGGCGGATGTCAATCCCCCGGCTTCCACACGTACTCGAAAGCCTCCGCCGCCGTCATCCAGACGATGCCGTCCCCCACATGCTGGGTGGCCGCAGCTTCCAGGATCGCCTTGCGCAGTCCTTCCGCATGGGCGTCCTCGGCCACGATCTCGATCCGCACTTTGGGCGAGAAATCCAGAAGCTCTTCCTTGATCCCGTGCGGCACGTGTCGCTGGGGCGAACTGCAGCCCTCGACCCGGGTCACGGTCATCCCCGGAAACCCCGGCACCTTGCGCAGCGCTTCGCGGACCTCGTCCAGCCGGAACGGCTGGATGATCGCCTTGATCTCTTTCATGGCATCCTCCTAGGCTTCGGCCGGTTCTTCGTCGAACCAGCGATACAAAGTGGGCAGCACCAGCAGCGTCAGCAAGGTGCAGCTGATCAGCCCGCCGATCACCACCACCGCCAGCGGCCGCTGCACTTCCGACCCCGGACCGGTGGCGAACAGGAACGGGATCAGGCCCAGCATCGCCACCGTGGCCGTCATCATCACCGGCCGGAAGCGCATCCTGGCGCCCTCCACCACCGCTTCGGCCAGCGGCATCCCTTCGCGCCGCAGGCTGCGGATGTAGGACACCATCACCACCCCGTTGAGCACCGCGATGCCCCACAGCGCGATGAAGCCGACGGAGGCCGGCACCGACAGGTATTCCCCGCTGACGAACAGCCCGACGATGCCGCCGATCGACGCGAACGGCAGCACCGTGATGATCAGGGTCGCGTAGCGCACCGAGTTGAACAGCAGGAACAACAGGAAGAAGATCGCCGCCACCGTGACGGGCACGATGATCATCAAGTGGCCCAGCGCGCGCTGCATGTTCTGGAACTGCCCGCCCCATTCCAGGTAGTACCCGGTCGGCAGCGACACCTTCTCCTGCACCGCCTGCTGCAGTTCAGCCACGAAGCCGCCCAGGTCGCGGCCCTGCACGTTGATGGCCACCACCACGCGCCGCTTGCCGCCCTCGCGGCTGATCTGCGCCGGCCCGTCGCGCACCTCGATCGTGGCCAGGCTTTCCAGCGGCACCCGCACGCCGCGCGGCGTGGTCAGCAGCAGTTGCCGGATCGCCGACACGTCGTCGCGGAATTCCTCGGGCAGCCGCACCGCGGCCGAGAAGCGCCGCTCGCCTTCGAAGATCTCGGTGGCGGTCTTGCCGGCGATCGCCACTTCGATCACGTCGTGCACGTCCGACACGTTCAGGCCGTAGCGCGCGATGGCCTGGCGGTCGATATTGATCGACAGGTACTGCTGGCCGCTTACCCGCTCGACCCGGATGTCGCGCGCGCCGGCGATGCCGCCGGCCACCCGCGCCACCTCGTTGGCCTTCTGCAGCAGCCGGTCCAGGTCTTCGCCGAACACCTTGACCGCCACGTCGGAGCGCACGCCGGTCACCATCTCGTCCACGCGGTCGGAAATCGGCTGCGCCATCACCACCTGGGCGCTCGGGATCGCGGCCAGCTTCTTCTGCATTGCCTCGGCGATGTCGTCCTGCGTCCAGCCCTCGGGCCACTGGTCGCGCGGCTTCAGGCTCACGATGGGTGTCGATTCGTTTTGCGCCTGCGGGTCGGCCGGGCTTTCGCCGCGGCCCACGCCCGACACCGCCGACTTCACGCCTGGCACCTCCATCACCAGCCGCATGGCCTGCTTTTCGAGCGCGATCGATTCTTCCAGCGAGATGTTGGGCACCCGGTTGATGCCCGGCACGACCGAACCCTCCTTCATCTCGGGAATGAAGGAGGTGCCCAGCAGCGGCAGCAGCGCCAGCGAGGCGGCGAAGGCCAGCACCGCCGCGATCACGGTCTTCCTGCCGTTGCGCAGCACCGCGTCGAGCATCTTCAGATAGCGCGTCTTCAGGAAACCGATCAGTCGCGTATCGTGCTCGGCGCCGCCCTTGAGCAGATAGGAGGACAGCACCGGCGACAGCGTCAGCGACAGCACCAGCGAGATCGCCAGCGCGATGGCGATGGTGTAGGCCAGCGGCGCGAACATCTTGCCTTCCATGCCCTGCAGCGTCATCAGCGGCAAGAACACCAGGATGATGATGCCGATGCCGAACACCACCGGCGTGGCCACCTCGGCCACCGCTTTCAGGATGACGCGGACCTTGCTTTCGCCGGACTCGCGGGCGCGGCCCAGGTGGGCGAAGGCGTTCTCCACCACCACCACCGAGCCGTCCACCATCAGGCCGATCGCCACCGCCAGCCCGCCCAGCGACATCAGGTTGGCCGAGATGCCGAGCCGGTTCATCGCGAAGAAGGTGAGCAGCGGCGTCAGCACCAGCGTGGCCACCACGATCAGCGACGAACGCACGTCGCCCAGGAACAGGAACAGCACCAGCACCACGAAGGCCACGCCCTCCAGCAGCACCTTGGCCACCGTCCACAGCGCGGCGTCGACCAGCTCGCTGCGGTCGTAGTAGGGCACGATCCGCAGCCCGTCGGGCAGCATGCCGCGCTCGTTGATCTCGGCCACCCGCCGCTGCACGCGCGACACCACCTCCTTGGCGTTGCCGCCGCGCATCATCATCACGATGCCGCCCACCGATTCGGTCACGCCGTTCTTGACCACCGCGCCGTAGCGCACCTCGTGGCCGATGGTCACCTGCGCCACGTCGCGGATGTAGACCGGCGTGCCGTCGGATTCCGACAGCACGATGTTGCCGATGTCGTCCAGGTTCTCGATCAGGCCCACGCCGCGGATCAGGTACTGCTCGGCATAGTGCGGCAGGATGCCGCCGCCCGAATTGGCGTTGTTGCGCGCCAGCGCCTCGTACACCTGCTGGACCGACACGCCGTAGTGGGTCATGCGGTCGGGGCTGATCAGCACCTGGTACTGCTTGACGTAGCCGCCCTGCGAGTTGATCTCGGCCACCTGCGGGATCGAGCGCAGCAAGGGGCGCACCACCCAGTCCTGCACGATGCGGCGTTCGGTCAGCTCCTGCGGCGTCAGCTCGCGGTCGCCGTCGTCGGGACGGTCCAGCGTGTACTGGTAGATTTCGCCCAGGCCGGTGGAGACCGGACCGAGCACCGGCGTCACGCCGGCGGGCATGCGGCCGCCCACCTCGATCAGCCGCTCCATCACCAGCTGGCGGGCGAAATAGACGTCGGTGGCATCGGTGAACACCAGCGTGATCAGCGACAGCCCGGGCTTGTTCAGCGAACGCATTTCCTCCAGCCCCGGCAGGCCGGTCATCGCGATCTCGATCGGCACGGTAATGAAGCGTTCCACCTCTTCGGGCGAACGGCCGGTGGCGTCGGTGGCGATCTGCACCTGCACGTTGGTCACGTCGGGGAAGGCATCGACCGACAGCTTGCGCATCGCATCGATGCCGAAGGCCAGCGCCACCGCCGCCAGCACGACGATGACGAGCCGCTGCCGCAGCGCGACGCGGACGAGGTTCTCGAACATGGCCTACTCCTGGGCGGCGCCGGTGCGCTGGTTGTTGAGATGGAAGGCGCCTTCGGCCACCACGCGGTCGCCCGCCTTGACGCCCGAATCCACCGCCACCTTGCCGTTGTAGCCCTGGCCCAACTGCACCGGCACGGCGCGATACTGGCCGGGGCCGTTCTCGACATAGACCAGGTCCTGGTCGCCGGCGCGCACCACCGCCGAGGACGGGATGACCACCCGCTCGGTGGGCCGGCTGACGATCAGCATGGTCGCCAGCATGGCAGGCTTGAGGCGGCCGCCGGGGTTGTCCAGCGCGGTGCGCACCAGCACCGTCCGGGTCTGCGGATCGACGATCTGGCCCACGTAGATCAGCTCGCCGGAGAATTTCATGTTGCCGAGCGCCGGCACCTCGATATCGACCGTCTGGCCCTGGGCCACCAGGTCGGCCTGCTGCTCGGGCACCTCGGCCACGGCCCACACGCGCGACAGGTCGGCCACGGTGAACAGCGCGTCGGCCGGCTGCACCACCTGGCCCGGCGCCACCTTGAACTCGACCACCGAGCCGCGCAGGGTCGACACCACCGACGAGAACGAACTGATTTCGCCGTCCTGGGCCAGCTTGGCGATGGCCGCCGACGGCATGCCCAGCACGCTCAGCTGGTCGCGCGCCGCGCGCAGCTCGGCGGCGGCGACGGCGTACTCGTTCTCGCGCTTCTGCAGTTCGGCGCGGCCGATCACGTCGGCCGCGAACAGCTGGCGCGCGCGTTCGCGGTTGTTGCGCTGCAGTTCGGTCTGCGCCGAGGCCTTCAGGTAGGCCAGCTGCGCCGTGCCCAGTTCGGTGCTGTGCAGGCGCGCCAGCACGTCGCCCGGCTTGACCTGCTGGCCCAGGCGGGCGTTGATGTCGGTGACCCGGCCGGTCACCGGCGCGCCGATGCGGGCCACGCGCTGCAGGTCGAAATCGATGCGGCCGGCCACGCGCAGGATCTCGCCGAACGGTTCGAGCCGTGCCTCCTCGGTCTTCAGACGGGCCTGCAAGGCGGCGTCGGCCTCGACCAGGCTGGGGTCGGACCGGGTGGCCTGTTCGGCCGGCGACGGCGTCTTGTCGCCGCAGGCGCCGAGGAGGATCGCCAGCGCGAGCAGCGCGGCGCAAAGGCAGGTACGGGGCATGGTCGTCATCATGGGCCTACTGGCGTGTTGGCCAGCAGCCGTTCGATCTCGACGGCGGCCAGCTGAAGGTCGTATTGGGCGGCGATCAGTTCATTGCGCGCGTTGCGCAAGACCCGCTGGGCATCGAGGTAATCGATGATGCCCCGCTCGCCGAATCGGTAGGCGGCCTCGGCCACCCGCAGCGCGGCCTCGGCCTGGCGCACGATGCCGGACTCGAAGGCCTCGGCCTGGGCGGCCGCGATCTGGAACTGCTGGTAGGCCGAATCCAGCCCTTGCTGGAGTTCGAACTCGCGCGCCTCCAGCAGGCTGCGCATGCGGATCACGCCGGCAGCGGCCTCGTCGATCGGGCCCTGCCGGCGGTCCCACAGCGGCACGCTCAGCACCACCCCGAGGCGGGTGTTGCGCGCGTCGGGCTCGCGCTCGGCTGCCAGCCGCAGCGCCACCGAAGGCAGCCGCAATGAACGCTCGTAGTCGACCGCCAGTTCGGCCCGTTCCACTTCGTCGCGCAGCCGGGCCAATTCCGGATTGGTAGCGGCGAGCACCTCGCGCAGCCGGGCCAGGTCGGGAATGTGCGGCGCGCGCGCCAGCGTGCCGTGCAGCGCATAGTTGCCCGGCAAGCGGTCGCCCACCTGCTGGCGCAGCACCGACTTGGCGCGGCTCACGCGCAGCATCGCCGTCTGGCTGTTCTTCTGCGCGTTCAGCAACTCCGCCTCGGCACGGATCAGTTCGTAGCGCGGCGCGTCGCCGGCGTCCACGCGCACCAGCGCGCGTTCGTAGATCTGCTGCGTGAGCCGCAGGTCTTCCTCCGACGCCTCGAACTCGGCCTGGCGGCGCAGCGCGTCGTAATAGGCCTCCTTGACGCGCGCGGCGAGGTCCGACATGTAGGCGCGCTGGCCCGCCGATACGGCATCCAGCGTCTTGCCGGCGATCTCGCCGCGCAGCCGGCGCTGGCCCGGCAGGTCGATGCGCTGGGTGACGGAATACGTCTGGGTCGGCCCGGCAACCGCGCCGGGCTGGCGCGCCGACACGCGGCCGGTCAGGAATTCGACCTCGGGATTGGGATAGGCGCGGGCGGTGGCGATGCCGGCGCGCGCGGCGTCGACGCCGGCGGCGGTCGCCTGCGCGCCTTTGTTGGTGGCGGCGGCTAGATCCAGCAATTGCTGGAGCGTATAGGGCTGCGCCGCGGACGCCGGAAAGGCGGCAACGGCCAGCCACACCGCCAGGGCGAGTGTGATCGGTTTCATGTAGAGCCTAGTCCTAGGCGCATCGCGCGCCTCGAGAGGCGGCGCAAGCGGACCGGCAAAGCCGGAGCCGCCGCGCGCCGGAAGGCGCCACGGTTGGCGTAGGAAACGTCAAGAAGGAAAGGCGCCGCGGCCGTGGCCGCGTGCTTCGGCTGCGCGGTGTTTCCGCGCGGGAACGCGTCAGGCCGCGCGTCTGGGCGGCTTGTCGGTCTCGAAAACGGGGGCGGGAGGAGGGGTTTGCGGCAAAGCAGCAAACGGGGCATCGCGCAGTGCCGGCGGCACCATCGGCGCGATCAGGGGAAAGTCGAACTCATGCTGCTCGCCGGATGCCGACAGCAGCGCGGTGGAGTCGTCGGCCGGGATGCGGCACGACAACTCGTCGACGCTGACGTGGCTCCACTCCGGCGCCGAAACCTGTTCGACGATGTCGAGCGGCTCGTCGTCGAAGAATTCCCAGGTGGGCAGGCCGAGCCGGTTGAGAGTGAAGCCGAGGCCGGAATCGGCCTGGACGGCCGCGCGCAGCGCCGGTTCGGCGGCGAACTGCTGCACGCCGGCGGCATCGTGCTGGACGACGGTTTCGGCGGCCTTCTGCTTGCACTGGAACATGCCTGCCCAGACGAAGTGGGTAGGCGCCAAAGCCAGGACGAGAAGAGCCAGCCAATAACGCATGTGCAGCATTTTAGCGAGAGGCCGTTTTTTTGCCAATTGGCGCGGCCATGGCTGGCACCGCCCATCAGCCTTGCGCCGCCACCGCCTCGTAGCCGGCCGCGTCCAGCAGCGCGGCGGTGTCTTCCAGCCGCACCGGCTTGAGCTTGAAGATCCAGGCGTCATAGGGCGCCGCGTTGATCTTCTCGGGTTCGGCCGACAGCTCGTCGTTGAAGGCGACGATCTCGCCGTCCACCGGCGCATGGATGTCGGAGGCGGTCTTGACCGATTCCACCACGCCGGCCGGGTCGCCGGCCTTCAGCACGGCGCCGACCTTCACGTCGCCGACGAAGACCAGGTCGCCCAGCGCGTCCTGCGCGGTGTCGGTGATGCCGACGACCAGCAGGTCGCCGTCGGTGCGTACCCATTCGTGGGTCGCCGCGTATTTCAGGTCGGTGGGTGTGTGCATGGTGCGCTCTCGGGAAATCGGATGATGGCTAGGGGTATATCGGTGCAATCGAAGGGGGTGGGCTACACCCTTTGACCGCAGGCAACGCCGGAGGCCCACGCCCACTGGAAGTTATAGCCGCCGAGCCAGCCGGTGACGTCGACCACTTCGCCGATGAAGTGTAGCCCCGGCACGGCCTGCGCTTCCATGCCGTGCTGGTCCAGGCCGCGCGTGTCGACGCCGCCGAGCATCACCTCGGCCTTCTTGTAGCCGGCGGTGCCGGAAGGCCGCAGGCGCCAGTGTTGCAGGCCTTGCGCCAGCTCGCGCAGCACCCGGTCGGGAAGGTCGGCCAGGCGCTGCGCGGCCAGGCCGGCGCCGGCGCCGGCGTCCGGCGCCCGGGCCGCGTGGTTTGCCGCGGCCTTCGGCCCACTGCCCGCGGCTGCCGCATCGCACACCGCCAGCCACTGTTCGGCCAGCCGCCGCGGCAGCAGCGCGCCCAGCGCGGTGCCGAGCTGCTGCCGGCTGCCGCGCTTGGCTGCCAGCAGCTCGGCGGCCAGGTCGCGTCCGGGCGCGAGATCGATCTCGATGTCCTGCCCCGGCCGCCAGTAGCTGGAAATCTGCAGCACCGCCGGCCCCGACAGGCCGCGATGGGTGAACAGCAGGTCTTCGCGGAACGCGCCGGCCCGGCGCCCCTCCCCGGTCCGGATGTCGACCTCGAGCGCGACGCCGGCCAGCGGCGCGAACGGGCGCCAGGTCTCGGCATCGAAGGTCAGCGGCACCAGCGCCGGCCGCGGCTCGACCACCGCCAGCCCGAACTGCCGCGCGATGCGCAGCCCGAAGTCGGTGGCGCCGATCTGCGGCACCGGCATGCCGCCGGTGGCGATCACAACGCGCTGCGCCGCGATCGGGCCGGCCGAGGTCCGCAGCGCGAAGCCGGCACCGTCGCGCGCCAAAGATTCCACCGTGCACGGCATGCGCCAGGCCACGCCCGCGACATCGCACTCGCTGCGCAGCATGCGGATGATGGCCTCGCTGGATTCGTCGCAGAACAACTGGCCGCGATGCTTCTCGTGCCACGCGATGCGGTGGCGCGCCAGCAGCGCGAGGAAATCCTGCGGCGTATAGCGCGCCAGCGCCGAACGGCAGAAATGCGGATTGGCCGAAATGAAGTTGGCCGGCCCGGCGTCGCGGTTGGTGAAGTTGCAGCGGCCGCCGCCCGAGATGCGGATCTTCTCGGCCAGGCGCCCGGCATGGTCGATCAGCACCACCCGCCGGCCGCGCGCGCCCGCCGTCGCCGCGCACATCATGCCGGCGGCGCCGGCGCCGATCACCGCGACGTCGAACACCATTCGACGCTGATGATTTCGCCCCTCGCACGACGCACGCCGCGCGAGTGCGGTGCAGCTCGACCCAGGACGCCGCGGATCCGGCTCCGCCGGTCCGCCAGCGTCGCCCCTTGAGGGGCCGCGCACAGACGCGTAGGGGTGGTCATACCCTCACGCAATCGACATAGTGCCGGCGCGCGCCGTCGGGCCCGATCTCTTCGGCCAGGCCGTGGATGTCGGTGCCGAAGCCGGGGAACTGCGCGTTGAACTGCCGCGCGAAGCGCAGGTAGTTGATGATGGTGCGGTTGAAGCGCTCGCCCGGGATCAAGAGCGGAATGCCGGGCGGATACGGCGTCAGCAGCACGCTGGTGATGCGGCCTTCCAGGTCGTCGATCTCGACCCGCTCGATCTCGCGGTGCGCCATCTTGGCGTAGGCGTCGGCCGGCGTCATCGCCGGCTGCATGTCGCTCAGGTACATCTCGGTGGTCACGCGCGCCACGTCATGGGTACGGTACATGTCATGGATGCGGGTGCACAGGTCGCGCAGCCCGACCCGCTCGTACTGCGGGTAGTCGTGGCAGAACTCGGGCAGGATGCGCCACATCGGCTGGTTCTTGTCGTAGTCGTCCTTGAACTGCTGCAGCGCGGTCAGCAGCGTGTTCCAGCGGCCCTTGGTGATGCCGATGGTGAACAGGATGAAGAACGAATACAGCCCGGTCTTTTCCACGATCACGCCGTGCTCGGCCAGGAACTTGGTCACGATCGAGGCCGGGATGCCGGTCTGGCCGAAGTTGCCGGCCATGTCGAGCCCGGGGGTGACGATGGTGGCCTTGATCGGGTCCAGCATGTTGAAGCCCGGGGCCAGGTCGCCGAAGCCGTGCCACTCGTCGTTGGACTTCAGGATCCAGTCCTCGCGCTCGCCGATGCCGTCGGCCACCAGCTCGTCGGGGCCCCACACCTTGAACCACCAGTCGCTGGCGCCGAATTCTTCCTCCACCTTGCGCATCGCGCGGCGGAAGTCGAGCGCTTCCAGGATGCTCTCCTCCACCAGCGCGGTGCCGCCCGGCGGCTCCATCATCGCCGCGGCCACGTCGCACGACGCGATGATCGCGTACTGCGGCGAGGTCGAGGTGTGCATCAGGTAGGCTTCGTTGAAGATGTGGCGGTCCAGCGTGCGGCTCTCGGACTCCTGCACGATGATCTGCGAGGCCTGCGACAGCCCGGCCAGCAGCTTGTGCGTGGAGTGGGTGGCGTAGACCACCGCGTCCTTGCTGCGCGGGCGGTCCTTGCCGATGGCGTGCATGTTCTTGTAGAAGTCGTGGAAGGCCGCGTGCGGGATCCACGCCTCGTCGAAATGGAGCGTATCGATCGCGCCGTTCAGCGTGGCCTTGATCGTTTCCACGTTGTAGACCACGCCGTCGTAGGTGCTCTGCGTCAGCGCCATGATGCGCGGCCGGCGGTTGCTCTTGCCGGCGAACGGGTTGGCGTCGATCTTTTTCCGGATGTTCTCGGGCTTGAACTCTTCCAGCGGGATCGGGCCGATGATGCCCAGGTGGTTGCGGGTGGGCCGCAGGAACACCGGCACCGCGCCGATCATGATGATGGCGTGCAGGATCGACTTGTGGCAGTTGCGGTCCACCACCACCACGTCGCCCGGCGCCACGTTGGCGTGCCAGACGATCTTGTTCGAGGTGGAGGTGCCGTTGGTGACGAAGAAGCAGTGGTCGGCGTTGAAGATGCGCGCCGCGTTGCGCTCCGAGGCCGCCACCGGCCCGGTGTGGTCCAGCAGCTGGCCGAGTTCGTCGACCGCGTTGCAGACGTCGGCGCGCAGCATGTTCTCGCCGAAGAACTGGTGGAACATCTGCCCCACCGGGCTCTTCAGGAACGCCACGCCGCCCGAGTGGCCCGGACAGTGCCACGAGTACGAGCCGTCCTGCGCGTACTTGACCAGTTCGCGGAAGAACGGCGGCGGCAGCGAGTCCAGGTAGCTCTTGGCCTCGCGGATGATGTGGCGCGCCACGAACTCGGGCGTGTCCTCGAACATATGGATGAAGCCGTGCAGCTCGCGCAGGATGTCGTTCGGGATGTGCCTGGAGGTGCGCGTTTCGCCGTACAGGTAGATCGGAATCTCGGCATTGCGGAAGCGCAGTTCGCCGATGAAAGCGCGCAGCTTGTGGACCGCGTTGGCCACGTCTTCCGGCGAACCGGCGCCGAATTCTTCGTCGTCGATCGACAGGATGAAGGCGCTGGCCCGGCTCTGCTGCTGCGCGAACGACGACAGGTCGCCGTAGCTGGTCACGCCCAGCACTTCCATGCCCTCGGCCTCGAGCGCCGCGGCCAGCGCGCGCACGCCCAGGCCCGACGCGTTCTCGGAACGGAAATCTTCGTCGATGATGACGACGGGAAAACGGAATTTCATGGACGCTCCTGTGCTGCCGGAGTGAAGGAAGGCGTCAAGTCCTGGGCAGCGTGACGCCCTGCTGCCCCTGGTACTTGCCGCCGCGATCCTTGTACGAGGTCTCGCAGACTTCGTCGCTTTCGAGGAAAAGCATTTGCGCGCAGCCTTCGCCTGCGTAGATCTTGGCGGGCAGCGGCGTGGTGTTGGAAAACTCCAGCGTGACGTGGCCTTCCCATTCGGGCTCCAGCGGCGTCACGTTGACGATGATGCCGCAGCGCGCGTAGGTGCTCTTGCCCAGGCAGATGGTCAGCACGCTGCGCGGGATGCGGAAGTACTCCACCGTGCGCGCCAGCGCGAACGAGTTGGGCGGGATGATGCACACGTCGCCCTTGAAATCGACGAACGATTTCTCGTCGAAGGCCTTGGGGTCGACGATGGTGGAATTGATGTTGGTGAAGATCTTGAATTCGTCGGCGCAGCGCACGTCGTAGCCGTAGCTGCTGGTGCCGTAGCTGACGATCTTGCCGCCGCCCGTGGCGCGTACCTGGCCGGCCTCGAACGGTTCGATCATGCCGGCGGCAGCGGCGCGGCGGATCCAGCGATCGCTCTTGATGCTCATGGGCAGGCCTCGGCAAATGCGGAAAAAAGTGGCGAAAGGGAAAGCGAAGGCTGCGATTGTAGCGTCGTAATGCGACGGCGCCGGGCGCGCCCGGGCCGTCAATCGTCGAAAAATACGTAATAGAGCAAGTCCAGCCCGGTCAGCGTTCCGCCCTTGGCCACCACCGACAGGCGGCGGGTCAGCTGGTAGCTTGCCCGCACCACGCCGTCGCGGCCGCTCAGCGCCTGTTCGAAGCTTACGTACACCGCGTTCGACAGGCGCTTGCCGATGATGAAGAACTGGCTGGCCTGCTGCGTGGTCGAGGTGGTGCTGCTGCCGGCCACGGTGCGCTCGGGCAGCAGGCCGCGGGTCGAGCCGACGTTGCCCGAGCGCACGCCGATCTCGTCCACGCCGAGCCGGCGCGACAAGGGCTCGCTGTCGCCCGAACCCAGCAGCGAGGTGGCCGCGCCGAGCAGCAGCGTGGCGTCGGCCGAGCCACCGCCTTCGTCCGGGCCTCGGCCCAGCAGCAGCCACGACAGCTTTTCGACGTCGCTCACCTCGGGCTCGGAGATCAGCGCGATGCGCGGATGGCGGGCGGTGCCGCTGACCTGCACGCCGGCCTCCACCTGGGGGCCGACGCGCAGCGCCACGATGTCGAGCAGCGGGTCGTCGATCGGGCCCTGGAAGGTGATCACGCCGCGCCGCACCGTCAGCGTCTGGCCGTAGGCGTCGAAGCGGCCGCCGCGAGTGCTGACGCGGCCGGCGGCCATCAGCTCGCCGCCGCTTCCCGTCACCCGCAACTGGCCGGTCAGTTGGGTGTCGAGCCCATAGCCGCGCAGGTAGAAGCGGTTGCCCAGCCTGGCGCCCACGTCGATGTCGATGCCGAGCGGCTTGGCGCGCGGGGCGTCGTCGCCGGGCTGCGCCACGTACACGTCGCTCGACAGCGTGGCCGGCGCCTCGGTGCCGAGGTCGATCCAGCCGGCGTCGGCCTCGAGCTGGCCGGCGATCCGCATTTTTCCGGGAGCCAGGTCCATGTCGATCCGGCCCGAGCCGGCCACGAAACGGTCGGCGCGCTGGATCAGCGGGAAGCGGTCGGCGTTGACCGTGGCATGCCCTGCGCCGGCCGACAGGCGCCAGTCGGCCGTCATTTCCAGCCGGCCGCCCTGCCCGCTGCCGTCGAGCCAGGCCACCACCCGCGAGTCGCGCGGCCGCACCCTGATCACCGACGGGAAGCGCAGCGAATCCAGCACGAGCCGGTCGTCCTCCAGCGTGGCCTTGAGGGTGCCGTCCAGCAGGCGCACGCCGTCGTCGATGCGCACCATGCGCAGGCCGTCGCCGGTGATGGCGCCGGTGGCGTGCCACTGGCCGCCGCGGCGCTCGACGTGCGCCTTGCCGGCAATGCGGCCGCCGATCTCGTTGGCGTCGCCGGCGAACAGCTCGGCCCAGCTGATGTCGCGCATGTCGATGTCGGCGTCGGCGAAGGCCGGCGCGTCGGGGTCCAGCCCGAGCGCGCCGCCGTCGGCCGCCACCCCGGCCTCGCCGTCGATCCGCACGCGGCCCACGCGCTCGCCGTCGATCTCGCCCTGCACCGTCACCCGGCTGCGGCCGGCCGCGCCGGTGGGCGTGGCGCGCAGCGTGAGCGCGGCGGTGCGCAGGCCGAGCGGCGCGGGCGGCGTGCCCGGCAGCCACAGGTCGCCGCCGTGCCGGCGCAGCTGGGCGGTGCCGCGCAGCGCGCCGCGGAAGGCCAGGTCCCAGTCGCCGTCGAACAGCAGCACCGAATCGGGCGGCGGCTTGGCGCCGGCCACCACGTCGTGCAGCAGGTCGGGCGCCCAGGCCAGGCCTTCGGCGCGGCCGCGCGTCTCCCAGCCTTGCGCGCCGCCGCGCGAACCGTCGTGCACCAGGCTGCCGGTGCGCCCTTCGGGCAGGCGGGCGGTGAAGCGGGCGGCGCCGGCCTCCCATTGCCAGGCCGGCGACGGCGCGGCCGGCACCAGCGAGACCGTCATCGGCGCGTCGAGCGCGATGCCGAACGGCGGGCGGCTGGCGTCGAATTTCTCCAGCGTGCCGTGCCAGCCTGCCGGCTGGCGGCCGGCGGCGCCCGTCCAGCCGCCGGCCACGGCCACCGCCAGCGTGGCGTGGGTCGAACCGTCGGCCGGCACGAATTCGGCGTCGACCGTCGCGCGATGGCTGGCCATCGTGCCATCGGCGCGGACCCGCGCCTCGCGCATCACCGCCTGCGGCGCGGCGCTCACGCTGACGTCGCCGATCGTCAGGTCGACTTCGACCGGCGCCTGCGCCAGGCCGGCCGGCGCGCTGCCTGGCCTGCCACGTGCCGTAGCGCCTGCCGCGCCGCCAGCGGCACCTCCGGCCATGCCGACGTCGATCGTGCCGCGCACGCTGCCGACCTTGATTCCACCCGGCGCCGCCAGGTCGCCGGCGTCGATCGTCGCCGCCATGGACGGCGCGGCCGGCGTGCCCCCCAATTCCCCCTTGGCGTCGAGCCGCCCCGCCAGCCCGGGCCACAGCGCTTCCAGCCGCGGCGCGGCCAGGTCGAAGCGCAGGCGGTCGCCTGGCCGGCCGAAGGCGCCGTCAGCCCGCAGCCGGCTGTCGCCCGCCGTCAGCGCCGCATCGATCCGCTCCACCCGGTCGCCGGCAAAGGCAAGATCCACCTTGCCGCCCAGCGGCTCGCGATTCCAGCGGCTGCCCGGATCCACCGACAGCGCCACCGAGCCGGCCGGCGCCGGCGACAAGCGCCCCCGTGCGGTGGCCGACGCCGAAAGGCTGGCCGGCGGCAGGCCCGCGCCGGGCGCCAGGCGCGCCGGGTCGAAGCGGTCGAGCCGCAGCTGGGCGGAGAAATCGCGATCGCCGTCGAGCGCCAGTTCGCCGGTGGCATGCGCCCGCGCCGGGCCGGCCTCCAGGTCGGCGCGCGAAACGGTCAGCCGCTGATCCTGCAGCCGCGCCGACAGCGCCAGCGACAAGGGCAGCTCGCGCCCCGCCTCCGACAACTTGGCATCGACCTGCTGGCTGCCGGCATCGGCCGTGAACGCGATCGGCCCCGACAGGCGCGTGGCCACGGCCGCGCCATGCAGCCGCGAAGCATCGATGTCGGTGGCGGTGAGCCGGCCCTGCAGCGTGCCGACCGGGTCAGCCGGATCCGGCCGGCTCCAGGCCAGGTCGCCGCGCAGGCGGCCGCCGCCGGCCGCCATGATGTCGAGCGACGACACGTCGACCCGGTCCACGCGGGTATCGGCCGGCAGATCAAGCGTGCCCGCCACGCGCGCCACCGGCACCCCGCCGCGGTCGATCGGCAGCGGGTCGGCGTTGGACAATGCGAAAGTCCCATGCAGCACCTGGCCCGCGCCGGCCGCGCCCGGCGCGTTGGCCTGGTCCACCGTGCCCAGGTCTGCGGTCAGGTCCAGCCGCGCATGCGGCGCGCCGGACGCCCACGCCGACGGATCGATGCCGCGCAGCCGCAGCTGCAGCGTGCGCAGCGGAAAGCCGGCCAGCGGCGCCAGCCGGGCGCGGGCATCCAGCCCCACGCCCGCGCCGTCGCCGCGCAGCTGCAGCGCAAGGTCTTCGAGCGAACCGCTGCCCTCGGCCTGCAGCGCGAACGCGCGGTCGGCCTGCCGACCGTCCAGGCTCAGGTCGAGCCCGACCGGGAAGGGCGATGCGGCGCCCAGCCGCAGTTCGCCGCGCGCCGAGGCCTCGGCCTGCGGGCCGGCCGCGTGCAGGCCGTTGATCAGCAGCCGGTGCCCCTGCGGGCCGAGCGCGGCGCGCAGGTCGATGCCGCTCAGCGCGACCGGCAGCGGCGTGCCGCCGGTGGCAATATCGAGCGTGCCGATCGCCAGCCGGTCGACGTCGATCTCCAGCGGCAGCCCCAGCGATGCCGGCGGCCCCCCGCCGGCATCGTCCGACGGGCGGACGTCCACCCGCAGGCGGCCGGCCGACAAGTCCAGCACGTGCAGCCGGCGCCCCCACAACGCGCTCCAGGCCACCTCCACGCGCAGCCGCTCGCCGTCGACGTCGGCGCCTGGCGTGCGTACCGTCAGCCGGTCGATCTCCAGGCCGTCGGCCAGCGTGCCCCGCACGCCCTCGGCGCCGCTGCCGGCGCCGGCCAGCGCCAGCCCCGTGCGCAGCGCCCACGCGGTGCCCGATGGGGTGGCCGCGACCCAGGCCGCGGCCGCCACCGCGGCCACCGCCACCACGACAACCAGCAGCGGCAGCAGCCACAGCCAGCGGCGCCGGCGGCGCGCCGGCCGCACGGCGGCAGGAGATGGCGGATCGGTGCGCCGGCTGTCCATCAGAATGCGATCCCGAGCGAGAAATTCAGGCGCACGCCCTTGTCGCGCACCGCGTAGGCCACGTCAAGGTTCAGCGGCCCGGCCGGCGTGCGCACGCGCAGCCCGGCGCCGACGCCGGTGGCGAGTTTCATTTGCCCGAACGACGGCGCCACGTTGCCGGTGTCGACGAACAGCGCGCCGCCGAAACGCTCGTTGAAATAATGCGTGCCTTCGATGCTGGCCACCGCCAGCGTGGCATCGCCCAGTATCGCGTCGCCCACGTGCCGGCCCAGGCCCAGGTAGCGGTAGCCGCGCACCGAGCGCGCGCCGCCGGTGCGGAAGGCGAAATCGTCTGGCACCCGCAGCACGTCGACGGCCCACAGCTTGCCGATTTCGGCCCGCACCGTGAGCACGTCGCGCGGCGACAGCGACCACCAGTACTGCCCGCGCGCGGTCAGCCGGCCGAAGCGGTTGCTGCCGTCCAGTTCGGTCCCCAGGCCGGCGCCCAGCGCGATCAGATTGCCTTCGCGCGGATCGTATTTATCGTTGACGTCGCGCCGCAGCCATTCGATCGTGCCGGTGGCAGTGGTGGAGTCGTACGACTCCACGCCGTCGATCTTCACGTGCTCCCTGGCCAGCCGCGAGCCCAGCCGGGTTTCGTACTCCACCCGCTTGCCCGGATCGGTGGGCTTGCGCGTATAGACGCGGATCGCGCCCACCGCCAGCCGGTGCACGTCCAGCCCTTCGATGTCGGAATGCTGCGCCAGCACGCCGAAGCTGTCCTGGTGGCCGGCGGGATCTGGCGCCAAGTGGATATCGGCATAACCCAGCTGGCGCAGGCGGTCCAGGCGGCCGCCGGTTTCGAGCTCCACCGGATAGCCCGCCACCACGTTCTGCCGGTAGACCGACTCCACACGCGGGCCGGCCTCGGAATCGACGCCGAGCGACACGCTCATGCGGCGCGGCCGCGACTCGGTCACGCTGGCCAGGATCGGCAGCGTCACCTCCGGCGGCCCCTGGTACGGCGGCGCTGTGCCGGTCTCGCGCGCTTTTTCCATCGATTCGGGCATCAGGCCGGGCACTTCCTCGGCGGGGGCGGGCGCCAGGCCGCGCTGGTCCAGCTGCAGCCGGGCGCCGCTGAAGAACGGCGTGGCGGTCAGCTCCTGCTGCCACTCCACCATGCGGTCGCGGTCGTAGCGCTGGCCGGGCTGGACTCGCACATAGCGTTCTACCACGCCCTCCGGCACCCGCTTCAGGCCGCGCACCTCCACCTGGCCGAAGCGCACCGCCGGCCCGCTGTCGAGCTTGACGTGCAGCCGCGCGCTGGCCCGCTGCGGATCGACGTCGGCCGAGGTCTCGACCAGCCGCGCCAGCGGGAAATCGACGGCGCCGGCCGCATCCAGCAGGGTGCGCTTGGCGTTTTCCCAGGCCTCGTTGCGGAACGGCGCGCCTTCGGCCAGCCCCCAGCCGCGGCGCAGTTCGTCGGCCCGCGCAGCGAAATCCGGCCCGGCCAGCGTGCCGGTAAATTGCAAATCGACCGCTTCGATCACGGTGCGCGGCCCAGGGTCGATGCGGATGTCCCATGCGGTGGCCGGGTCGCCGCCTTCGCCGAATTCGACCTGCGGCGAGAAATACCCTTCGGTGGCCAGCGCGTCCACCGCCGCGGTACGCGCCCGGCGCCGCAACCGGGTCGCCTCGCCGCCGTCCTCGTCCTCGGCCAGCGCGGCCACGCTTTGCACCGCCTTGCTCACCGCGTCCAGCACGCCGGAGGGCAGGCCCTGCGCGGCGATCTGCACCGACGGCCGCGCCGCCCATCCGGCCGCGGCCCAGCCCACCCCCAGCGCCAGCGCCAACCACCGCGCCGCCCGCAGGCCGGCAAGGCGCGCGGCACGGGCGGAGGCGATGCGGCGGAAACGGCTCACGTGTTCTGCACGACGATGGTCGGGAACTTGCTGCTCATGTCGCGCGCCTGTTCCGCCACCTTCACCGCGAGGCGGCGGGCGATGGCCCGGTAGACGGCGGCCAGGTCGCCGTCGGGATCGGCGGCCACCGTGGGCGTGCCGGAATCGGCCTGCTGGCGGATCCGCATGTCCAGCGGCAGCGCGCCGAGATAGTCGACGCCGTAGTCGTTGGCCATGCGCTGACCGCCCCCTTCGCCGAAGATGTGCTCGGCATGGCCGCAGTTGGAACAGACGTGGATCGCCATGTTCTCGACGATGCCCAGGATGGGGATGCCAACCTTCTCGAACATCTTGAGCCCCTTGCGGGCGTCGAGCAGGGCCAGGTCCTGCGGCGTGGTGACGATGACCGCGCCGGTCACGGGCACTTTCTGCGCCAGCGTGAGCTGGATGTCGCCGGTGCCGGGCGGCATGTCGACCACCAGGTAGTCCAGCTCGCGCCAGTTGGTCTGGCGCAGCAGCTGCTCCAGCGCCTGCGTGACCATCGGGCCGCGCCACACCATGGGCGTGTCGGCGTCGATCATGAAGCCGATCGAGCTGGCCTGCAGGCCGTGGCCGGTCATCGGCTCCATCGTCTTGCCGTCCAGCGACTGCGGCCGGCCGGTGATGCCGAGCATGGCCGGCTGGCTGGGGCCGTAGATGTCGGCGTCCAGCACGCCCACGCTGGCGCCCTCGGCCGCCAGCGCCAGCGCCAGGTTGGCCGCTGTGGTGCTCTTGCCCACGCCGCCCTTGCCGGAGGCCACCGCGATGATGTTCTTGACCCCGGGCAGCAGCTGCACGCCGCGCTGCACCGCGTGCGCGGCCACCTTCCAGTCCAGCTGGACCCGGGCGCCACCGGCGCCGGCCGCCGCCAGCGCGGCCTCGGCCTGGGCGCGCAGGGCCTGCGCCCGCGGGCCGGGCGGATAGCCCAGCACGAGCTCGACGCTGACGAGGCTGCCCTCCGATTTCACGTTGCGAACGGTCGCCCCCGCCAGCAGATCCCTGCCGGTATCGGGATCGACCACGCGCCGCAGCGCCTCTTTTACCTGTTCGACTGACAAACTCATGCAGACTTCCCGCCATTCCTGCGCCATTGGACGATTCCGCAAGCATAGCGGATGCGCCGCCCGGCCGCCGACTACCGGCCCGGACGGGATTGTTTTCGAATGTGTGCCGGGCGCGCCGCGGGCCGATGCGGGCCAATACCGCGCGGCCGAGGTTGGGCGAAGCGCCCGGCGTCGGCTATGCTGGGAAACATTGCCAACACCAGGCCGCGAAAACCCCCACCCGGCGCGGCCTTTTCCATGGAAATCGCTCTTCTTCTGGTCCTTTTCATCGCCAATGGCGTGTTCGCCATGAGCGAGATCGCCGTCGTCACCGCCCGCCGCTCGCGCCTGCAGCAGCGCGCCGAGGAAGGCGACGCCCGCGCGCGGGCCGCGCTGGAACTGGCCGAACACCCCACCCATTTCCTGTCGACGGTGCAGATCGGCATCACCTCGATCAGCATCCTGACCGGCATCGTCGGCGAGGGCGCGCTGGCCCAGCCGCTGGCCGAATGGATCCGCATCCACGTTCCCGCGCTGGCCCCGTGGTCGGGCGGGCTGGCGCTGACGCTGGTGGTGATCGCCATCACGCTGTTGTCCATCGTCATCGGCGAACTGGTGCCCAAGCGCCTGGGCCAGATGCACGCGGAAACGATTTCCGGCCTGATCGCCGCGCCGATGCGAGTGCTGTCGTGGGTCGCCACCCCCTTCGTCAGGCTGCTGTCGCTGGCCACCGACACCCTGCTGCGGCTGCTGGGCGCGCGCGAGAACGACGAACACATCGTCAGCGAGGAAGAAATCCAGGTCCTGATGGCCCAGGGCACGACCGCCGGCATCTTCGAGCAGGCCGAGCAGCAGATGGTGCGCAACGTGTTCCGCCTGGACGAGCGCAAGCTGTCGTCGCTGATGGTGCCGCGCTCCGACATCGTCTACCTGGACGTGACCGACCCGCCCGAAGTGTCGAAGGCCAAGATCGAAACCTCCCAGCACTCGCGCTTCCCGGTGTGCCGGGGCGACCTGTCCGACGTGATCGGCTTCATCAGCGCCAAGGAGCTGCTGGCGCGCGCGCTGGCCGGCGCGCCGTTCGACCTGACCAGCCGGCTGGCGCCGGTGCTGTACGTGCCGGAAACCCTGACCGGCACCGAACTGGTGGAAAACTTCCGCAACGCGCGCACCCAGACGGCGCTGGTGGTGGACGAATACGGCGACGTGCAGGGCCTGGTCACGCTGCGCGACGTGCTGGAAGCCATCGTGGGCGAATTCCACACCACCGCCGCGCCCGGCGAATCATCGGCCGTGCGGCGCGACGACGGCTCCTGGCTGCTGGACGGCCTGATCGACACCCACGAGCTGGCCGACCGCCTGGGCATCAAAGACATGCCCGAGGGCGAATCGGAGAGCTACCACACCCTGTCCGGCATGATCATGCTGCTGCTGGGCCGCATCCCCCGCACGGCCGAGCAGGTGGAATGGGGCGGCTGGCGCTTCGAGATCGTCGACATGGACGGCAAGCGCGTCGACAAGGTCCTGGCGACCCGCGTCGTCATCCCTGAACTCCTGGACGAACCCGATTGATCCGTCCCCCAGGAACTTCCACGGCAGGCAATGCCCCAATAGACATGGCTGATACATTCTCGAAACTGTTCCGCACCGTCATCGTCGCCGCCGTCGCGCTGGCCGGCATGCTGATGGCGGCCGTTTTCATCGTCTCGACCGCGGTGGCGTTCGGCGTCGTCTACCTGCTGGCCCGGCTGGCCGGCAAGCCGGCCACGATCGAAATCTTCCGCCGCGCGCCTTGGCAGCGCCGCGGCCCGGCCCCCGGCACGGGCGCCTCGCCCGGGGCCGGCGCGCCGCCCCGCAAGAACGCCCCCGTCTTCCTGCGCCCCAAGCCCGCCGACGTAATCGACGTCGAAGTCCGCGAGATCTGATCCCCCTACGCGCTTACGCGCGCCCCCCAGGGGGCGATGCGGGCGGACCGGCGGAGCCGGATCAGCCGCATCCTGGAGGGGGCGGCGCGGAGGCATTCGTCGCGGCAGTTCGTTGCCGCGGTGCCGGGAGGGAAGGTTAGTCTGCGCTTAGGTGCGCGGCTTCGACTACCTTGCGCCAGCGCGCCACTTCGCTCTTCACGAACGCGCCCAGCTCGGCCGGCGTGCTGCTTTGGGTGTCGGCGCCGTTTTCCTTGAATTTCTCGATCACCGACGGATCGCGCAGCGCGGCGTTCAGATGCCGGTTCAGCAGGCCGACGACCGCCGCGTCCGTGCCGGCCGGCGCGAACAGGGCGTACCACTGCGGCACGCTGACACCCTTGACGCCCAGTTCCTCCAGCGTGGGAACGTCCTTGAGCACGTCCGAGCGCTTGTCGCCGGCCAGCGCCAGCGCCTTGATCCTGCCCGAGCCAAGGTGCGGATAGGCGCTGAACAGGCTGGGAAACATCACCTGCGTGGTGCCGGCCAGCGTATCGGCCATCGCCGGCGCCGAGCCCTTGTACGGAATGTGCAGCATCTGCGTGCCGGTGGCGAGCTTGAACAGCTCGGCCGTCACGTGCGGAGCCGTGCCGGCGCCCGCCGACGCATAGCTGAGCGTGTCGGGCTGCGTCTTGCCGCGCTCGATCAGTTGCTTGACCGAATCGATGCCCGAGGCCGCCGACACCACCAATAGCGTGGGCGAGCTGGCCAGCATGCCGACCGGCGCGAAATCGGCCACCGGGTCGTAGCGCAGCTTCTGCAGCGCCGGATTGATCCCGTGCGTGGCGATGTAGCCGAACAGCAACGTATAGCCGTCGGCCGGCGCGTGCGCCACGAATTCGCTGGCGATGGCGCCCTGGGCGCCCGCCTTGTTGACGACCACCACGGTCTGCTTGAGGCTTTCGCCCATCTTCTGCGCCAGCACGCGGGCGAAGGCGTCGTTGCCGCCGCCGGGCGCGGTCGGCACCACGATGGTCACGGGGCGCTCGGGGTAGGCGGCCTGCGCGGAAGCCGCGGCGCAAGCCAGCGCGGCCGCGGCCAGCGCCATGGAAAGTGCCGATGGTCGGCATTCGGAACGTTGCATTCGAGTCTCCGATGGTTTCGTGGGCGCCGCGGGAAGCGTGACGGCGCCGGGTGTTGCGATATGCCGCCGCGCCATGCGGCGGCGCGGGGTTCAGCCCTCGAAAAGCCGGGCGGGCAAGTACAGCTGGCCTTCCATGATCTTGCGGGCGGTGCGGATCAGCCCCGCGCCGACGACCTCCTGCGACGGCCCCTCGCCGCGCAGTTCGACGTCGATCTCGATGCGGCCGGAAGGATGAGCCACTTCGATCCGATGGGTGCCCGGCCCATGTGCCGCGCCGAGGCGGAACGGCACGGTGCCGGGCGTGACGAAAGCCGTCGCCACGCCGATCGCGCCGGTGACGGCGTGCGAGCGGTGGCAGCGGTGCGGCGTGAAATAGCGGGAGACGATGCGGCCGGGATGCCCGCCGGCGCTGACCAGCACCGGCTTGGGCACCACGCTGTCGGCAACGTCGCCCAGCCCCATGCGGCGCCCCGCCTCGCGCCGCAGGGCCTCCAGCCGCGCCCGCATGCCGGCGTCGGCATCGAGCTGGTCGGGCGTCTCGTCGCCGCGCAGGCCCAGCGAGCCGGCGGCCACGATCATCAGCGGCATGGCCGCGTCGATACAGGTGGCGGGCACGCCGTCGACGACGTCGGTCGCACTGCCCGTGGGGAACACCTTGCCGGTGACCGTGCCCCACGCGTCCAGGAAATCGAGCCGGATCGGCGCGGCCGAGCCGGGCACGCCGTCGATGCGCGTATCGCCCTCGTACTCGACCCGCCCGCCGGGCGTCTGCACCACGGCGTCGATGGTCGAGCGGGTATTGACGTTGTAGATCCGCACCCGGGTGAAACCGTCGGCGGCCGGCACCATCGCCTGCTCGATGGCGAACGGCGCGACGCCCGACAACAGGTTGCCGCAATTCGGGCGCGTATCGACCAGCGCCTGCTCGACCGACACTTGCGCGAACAGGTAATCGACGTCGCAGCCCGGCCGGGTCGACGGCGAGACGATGGCGACCTTGCTGGTCAGCGTGTTGCCGCCGCCCAGCCCGTCGATCTGCAATTCGTGGGGCGAGCCCATCGCGCCGAGCAGCACGCGGTCGCGCCGGCCGGAGTCGGGCGGCAGCCAGTCGGCCCGGAAATAGGGGCCGCGCGACGTGCCGCCACGCATGAAGACACAGGGTATGGTTCGTTGCATGGGACGGCATGTTGCGCCGGCCGCGATAATAAGTGAATTGCAATTCTTATATAATTTAATGCATGGCACGCATCAATTTCGACCTGCAGGAATTGCAGGCCTTCGTCGCCGTGGCCGAACGTTCCAGCTTCCGCGCCGCGGCCGAAGACCTCAGCCTGTCGCAGCCGGCGCTCAGCCGCCGCATCGAAAAACTCGAAAGCATCCTGGGCGCGCGCCTGCTCGACCGCAGCACCCGCCACGTGGCGCTCACCAACGTCGGCCGGATGTTCCTGGAGCACTCGCGCGCCGCGCTCGACGAACTGGAAGGCGCGGTGCTCGGCGTCTCCGATCTCGCCGCGCGCCGCAGCGGGCTGGTCACGGTCAGCTGCGTGCCGTCGGCGGCCTACTACTTCCTGCCCTCGGTGCTGCGCGAATTCTCGGCGCGCTACCCGCGCATCCGCGTCAAGGTCATCGACGAAGGCGCCAACACGGTGCTCAATGCGGTCATCTCCGGCCGCGCCGATTTCGGCATCAGCTTCATCGGCACGCAGGAAACCGAAGTCGACTTCAAGGCCATCTTCAGGGAGCACTTCGTGCTGGCCGTGCGCAACGACCACCCGCTGGCCGCGCGCCGCAGCGTCGAATGGGAAGAACTGGCCGGCGAACGTTTCATGACGGTCGACAAGGACAGCGGCAACCGCCTGCTGATCGACGCCGCGCTCGCCAAGAGCGGCAAGCGGGCGATGAGCGCGTTCGAGGTCAGCCACGTGCTGACCCTGCTGGGGCTGGTCGAGGCCGGCCTGGGCGTGGCCGCCGTGCCCAAGCTCGCGCTGCCGCTCACCACCCATCCCACGCTGGTGGGCGTCCCGCTGCTCAAGCCGCGGGTCAGCCGCACGCTGGGTCTGATCGCCCGCCACGGCCGGCCGCTGGCGCCGGCCGCGGCCGCCCTGTACGACATGCTGCGCCATGCCGGCCGCGCCGCCCACCGCAGCCCCGATCCGGCGCCCGGCGCGGCAACGCCCGGCACGGCGCCGGCGGCACGGCCGGCCAGCCGGCTAAAATAGCAGGCTCCGCCTCCTCTTTCCGCCTTCCATGCCGCGCACGATCTTCGTCACCACCGCCCTGCCCTACGCCAACGGCTCCTTCCACATCGGCCACATCATGGAATACATCCAGGCCGACATCTGGGTCCGGGCGATGCGCATGCAGGGCCACACGGTGCACTTCGTCTGCGCCGACGACGCCCACGGCGCGCCGATCATGCTCAAGGCCGAAAGCGAAGGCATCGCGCCGCGCGAACTGGTGGCGCGCATCGCCGCCGAGCGCCCGCAGTACCTGAACGGCTTCCACGTGGCCTTCGACCACTGGCACTCCACCGACTCGGCCGAGAACACCGAGCTGTCGCAGGCCATCTACCGCCGCCTGCGCGACGCCGGGCTGGTCGACACGCGCACCATCGAACAGTTCTTCGACCCGGTCAAAGGCATGTTCCTGGCCGACCGCTACATCAAGGGCGAATGCCCGCGCTGCGGCGCCAAGGACCAGTACGGCGACTCCTGCGAGGTGTGCGGCGCGGTCTACGCCCCCACCGACCTGCGCAACCCGTATTCCACGCTCACCGGCGCCACCCCGGTGCTGAAAAGCTCCGAACACTTCTTCTTCCGCCTGTCCGACCCGCGCTGCGTGGAATTCCTGCAGCAATGGACCCGCGGCGAGCGCCCGGCCGGCGGCCCGCGGCTGCAGCCCGAGGTCTACGCCAAGACCCGCGAATGGCTGGGCGAGGAAGGCAAGCTGGCCGACTGGGACATTTCCCGCGACGCCCCCTACTTCGGCATCGAGATCCCCGATGCCCCCGGCAAGTACTTCTACGTGTGGCTGGACGCGCCGGTCGGCTACCTGGCCTCGCTGAAGGCCTACTGCGCGCGCGCCGGGCTCGATTTCGACGCCCTGCTCGACCCCGCCGGCGGCACCGAGCAGTACCACTTCATCGGCAAGGACATCGTCTACTTCCACGCCCTGTTCTGGCCGGCCATGCTGAAGTTCGCCGGCCGCAAGACGCCCGACGGCCTGAACGTGCACGGCTTCATCACCGTCAGCGGCGAAAAGATGTCCAAGAGCCGCGGCACCGGCATCTCGCCGCTGCGCTACCTGGAACTGGGCATGAACCCGGAATGGCTGCGCTACTACATGGCGGCCAAGCTCAACGCCCACGTCGAAGACGTCGACTTCAACCCCGACGACTTCATCGCCCGCGTCAACAGCGACCTGGTCGGCAAATACGTCAACATCGCCAGCCGCGCGGCCAATTTCATCGGCAAGCACTTCGGCGGCGAGCTCGCCTACTCCGGCGACACCAGCGCCATGCAGGCCGACCTGCAGGCCACCGCCGATTCCGTGCGCGCCGCGTTCGAGGCGCGCGAGTACGGCAAGGCGATCCGCGAGATCATGGCCGCCGCCGACCGCATCAACCAGGCCTTCGACGCCGCCCAGCCCTGGGTGATGGCCAAGGCCGCGGCCGCCGACCCGGCGCAGAAGGCCGCGCTGCAGGACATCTGCTCGCGCACGCTGGCCGGCTTCAAGGCCCTGTCGGTCATGCTGGCGCCGGTGCTGCCGGCGCTCGCCCGGCGCGTGGCGCTGGAACTGTTCGGCGGCGAGCGCGAATTCGCCTGGACCGACGCCGCCGTGCTGCCCACCCGCGTGGGCGCTTACCAGCACCTGGCGCAGCGGGTCGACCCGAAGCTGCTCGACGCCCTGTTCGAACCGCCCGCCGCGCCGGCCCCCGCCGCGCCCAGGCCGGGCGGCGAAGAAATCGCGCCGGTCATCACCATCGACGACTTCGCCAAGATCGACCTGCGCATCGCGCGCATCGTCGACTGCCAGGAAGTCGAAGGCTCCGACAAGCTGCTGCGGCTCACGCTCGACGTGGGCGAAGGCCGCCACCGCAACGTCTTCTCCGGCATCAAGTCGGCCTACCGCCCGCAAGACCTGGTCGGCAAGCTGACCGTGCTGGTGGCCAACCTGGCGCCGCGCAAGATGAAATTCGGCGTCTCGGAAGGCATGGTGCTGGCCGCCAGCCACGCCGACGAAAAGGCGCAGCCCGGCATCTACATCCTCGAACCGGTCCCGGGCGCCCAACCCGGGATGCGGATCCATTGACCGATGCAGTAAACTGCCGCGCATTGAAGCCGAAGCACGTCACAGGTAAGCCATGGCAAAGAGCTACGAATCCGACATCACCCGCTTCCTGCAGGACCTGAAGAAGCAGCGCCCCCAGCTCGAGGCCGAACAGCGCAAGGGCCGCGCCCGCCTGTGGGACAAAACCATCGATCCGGAACTGGTCGAAGGCTTCAAGGCCGCCCGCGTCCCGCAGAAACCCTACGTCTACCAGACGGACAACTGATACCGGCCCATGCGCCTTCGCATCCGACCGCGCCTTCCGGCCCGTCGCCGGCGCGCCGCCCGCCATGGCGGCTAGCGCCGGCGACGGGCTGGCGGCGCTGGCGGAGCCTGCCGTGGACAGCACGCCCGACACCGTCGACGGCGTGGCGCTGGCCCGCCTGTACGGCGAACCGCTGTTCGCGCTGCCGCAAGACCTCTACATCCCGCCCGACGCGCTGGAGGTCTTCCTCGAGACCTTCGAAGGCCCGCTGGACCTGCTGCTCTACCTGATCCGCAAGCAGAACTTCAACGTGCTCGACATCCCGATGGCGGAGGTCACGCGGCAATACCTGTCGTACGTCGACCAGATCCGCCAGCACAACCTCGAGCTGGCCGCGGAATACCTGCTGATGGCGGCGCTGCTGATCGAGATCAAGTCGCGCATGCTGCTGCCGGTGCGCAAGGCCGACAGCGACGAAGAACCGGAAGACCCGCGCGCCGAACTGGTCCGGCGCCTGCTCGAATACGAGCAGATGAAGCTGGCCGCGCAACGGATCGACGCGCTGCCCCAGCTGGGCCGCGACTTCGTCCGCGCCCAGGTGCTGCTGGAGCAGGCCACCGAGCGCCGGCTGCCCGACGTAACCGCGCTGGAGCTGCGCGACGCCTGGGCCGAGATCGTCAAGCGCGCCAAGCTCAACGCCCACCACCACATCTCGCGCGAGGAGCTTTCCGTGCGCGACCACATGAGCCAGATCCTGCGCCGCCTGCAGGGCGTGCGCTACATGGAGTTCACCGAGCTGTTCATGGAACGCGTGCGCGCCGGCGCCGGCCCGGCGGTGATCGTGGTCCATTTCATCGCGATGCTGGAACTGGCGCGCGAATCGCTGCTCGATATCACCCAGGCCGAACCGTACGCCCCCATCTACGTCCGGCTCGGCTTTACCGCCAAAGAAACCGCCGCTCTCTGATTTGGCGCGCCGCCGCCGCTGCGGTAGCATGCGCCCCTCGTCCCGCATTACCTACGCGAGCACCGTCACGCCATGAAGGTCGTCCACACCATCGAAGAACTGCGCGACCAGTTGCGCGGCCAACTCCGAGTCTCGTTCGTGCCCACCATGGGCAATCTGCACGAAGGCCACCTGGCGCTGATGGGCACCGCGCGCCGCCACGGCGACCCGGTGGTGGCCAGCATCTTCGTCAACCGGCTGCAGTTCGGCCCCAACGAAGATTTCGACCGCTACCCGCGCACGCTGGCCTCCGACATCGAAAAGCTGGAGCGCGACCGCAACGTCTACGTGCTGTTCGCGCCCGACGAGCGCGAAATGTACCCCGAGCCGCAGAACTACCGCGTGCAGCCGCCGGGCGATCTGGGCGACATCCTCGAAGGCGAATTCCGCCCCGGCTTCTTCGGCGGCGTCTGCACGGTGGTGCTCAAGCTGCTGTCCTGCGTGCAGCCGCGGGTGGCCGTGTTCGGCAAGAAGGACTACCAGCAGCTGATGGTCGTGCGCAATATGTGCCGCCAGTTCCAGCTGCCGATCGAGATCGTGCCGCAGGAAACCGTGCGCGCCGACGACGGTCTGGCGCTGTCTTCGCGTAACGTTTACCTGAACGCCGACGAACGCGCCGAGGCCCCGCGCCTTTACGCCGCGCTGCAGCAAGTGCAGGCCCGCCTGCGCGGCGGCGAGCGCGACGTCGCAGCGCTGGAGCGGCAGGCCGGCGGCGAACTCGGCGCCCGCGGCTGGAAAGTGGATTACGTGTCGATCCGCCGCCAGCTGGACCTGAAGCCGCCCACGCAGGAACAGGTCGAGGCCGGCGAGCCGCTGGTCGTGCTGGCCGCCGCCAAGCTGGGCGCCACCCGGCTGATCGACAATCTGGAGCTTTGAAAATCCGCCGTCAGCGGCGCTGCGATCCCTTGCAAGCAATTGATACAGCGATGCAGGCGCCTACAGCGCTTTTAACGGCGGATGGTTTACGATTACGCCCATGATCGAAGATCTCGACCACCTCGCCCAACGTTTGCGCCAGCTGGCCCGGCTCACGCAAGACCTGCGCGCGGAAAACCGCGCCCTGCAGGGGGAGATCGGCCGCCGCGACGCCCAGATCCGCAGCCTGCACGGCACGCTGGAGACCGCCCAGTCGCGGGTCGACGCCGTGCTCGCCCGCCTGCCGGTGCCGCCCTCCGAAGCGGCGCAGGAAGACGACGCCCAGGCCGACGACCCCGCCTCCGAGGCCGAGGACGAGAACGCCATCGCCGCCCCCCATCCCGCGGCCGACGAGCGCCGGAGCATGCATGGAACGACTTGACGTCACCATCCTGGGCCGGGAATACCCGCTGGCCTGCGAACCCGAAGAAAAAGAAGCCTTGATGACCGCCGCCACGCTGGTCGACCGCACCATGCAGCGGATCAAGGCCGGCAGCAAGATCACCGGCACCGAGCGCATCGCCGTGATGGCGGCCCTGCACCTGGCCACCGAGCTGCTCAACGCGCGCGCGCCCGACGGCCCGCTGTCGCAGCTTGCAGTCGGCGACTACAAGCGTAAAATCGAAGATATGAACCGAGTGATCGACGACACGCTCGGCACGCAAGAAAAGCTCTTCTGAGTTGTATCGAAGCACATCGAACGGGTTCGCCGCCCAGCCCGGCGCGCAAACCCTGTATGATCAAGCTTCCCTGCAGTGTTCGTGTTTGGCCATATATTTTCTGGACCCATGCTGATGGCATGAGGTTGTGGAAATTGCCCGCGGGCGTGATCGTCTCTCCGTCAGACGAACCCGAAGCGAGGCTGACCGCGACCACCTTGAACCCCCGGTTCAGGATGCCGGCCTAGCGGCACATGCGGGGATCTATCCCACGACCCGGATGCACACGCGTCCGGGTCGTTTTTTATAGCCGCAGGAGCCGCCGCATGGATCCGCTGTTCATCGTTCTATTGTTGTTGCTGGGCGCCGCGACAGGTTTCGCGGCGGGCTTGCTGGGCATCGGCGGCGGCATGATCATGGTGCCCTTCCTGACCCTGGCGTTCACTTGGCAGAAGCTGGATCCCGAGCTGGTCGTCCACGCCGCCATCGCCACCTCGATGGCCACCATCCTGTTCACGTCGCTGTCGAGCGTGCGCGCGCACCACAAGAAGGGCGCCGTGCGCTGGAACCTGGTGGCGCAGTTCACGCCGGGGCTGGTGATCGGCGGGCTGCTGGCCGGCGGCGCCATCTTCTCGGTGCTCAAGACCGGCTGGCTGGCCCTGTTCTTCACGCTGTTCGTCGGCTATTCGGCCATGCAGATGCTGATCGACAAAAAGCCCAAGCCTTCGCGCCAGATGCCCGGCCCGGTGGGCACCTCGGTGGCCGGCACCGGCATCGGTCTGCTGTCGGGCCTGGTGGGCGCCGGCGGCGGCTTTGTATCGGTTCCTTTCATGACCTGGTGCAACGTGCCGCTGCACAACGCGGTGGCGACCTCCGCCGCGCTGGGCTTTCCGATCGCGCTGGCCAACACCATCGGCTATGTGTGGTCGGGCATCCAGCACTACGGCATCCGGCCCGGCATGCTGGGCTATATCTACTGGCCGGCGCTGCTGGTGCTGGTGGTGGCCAGCGTGGTGATGGCGCCGGTCGGCGCGCACGTGGCGCACCGGCTGCCCGTCAAGTCGCTGAAACGGGTGTTTGCATACGTGCTGATCGTGCTGGCCGCTTACATGCTATACAAAGCGTACACCGCGTTCGCGATGTAGCCGGGCATCGCCCGGCGCGGGGCGCGGCCTTCCGTACCAGGAACCACACCGCATGGCTCGACGCCCTTCTCCTTCCCTCGGATACTTCCTCGCGCCGCTGGCGGGCCTGGCCTGCGCAGCGGCGCTGTCTCTGCCGGCCTCGGCCCAGCAGCCGCCCCCGCCGCCGCGGCCCGAGCTGCCGCAACTGTCGCTGGAAGCCTCCGCCGCGCGCGACGTCGCGCAGGACAAGGTCGAAATCACGCTGGCCAACGAGATCGAAGGCAGCGACCAGGCCGGCGTGGCCGACCAGTTGAACAAGCTGGTCGAGACCGCGCTGAACCAGGCCAAGCGCGAGACCCGCGTCACCTCGCGCACCGGCAGCTACCGCATCTGGGCCAATACCGACCGCAACGGCAAGATCACCGGCTGGCGCGGCCGCGCCGAACTGGTGCTCGAATCGAAAGACTTCGTCGCCGCCTCCACGCTGGCCGGCGACCTGGGCAAGCTGATGGCGGTGTCCAACGTCGCGTTCTCGCTCTCGCGCGAGGCGCGCGAGGCCGAAGAGCACAGCCTGCTGGCCGAGGCGGCCGCCGCCTTCAAGGCCCGCGCCAACGACGCCGCCCGTGCCTTCGGCTTCGGCGGCTACGCCATCCGGCAGCTCGATCTGAGCGGCAGCGGCACCGTCTACCAGCCGCCGCGCCCCTACGCGATGCGGGCCTCGGCGATGGAAGCCAAGGCCGCCGACGCCGTGCCGCTCGAAGCCGGCAAGGCCACCGTCACGGTATCGGTGCGCGGCACGGTCGATCTGATCGGGACGCCGGCGCGCTGATCAGGCCTGCGCGCCGGCCGGCGGCCGGCGCGCGCTCCACGCGTAAAAGACGAAGCCCAGCACGATCATCGGCAGCGACAGCCACTGCCCCATCGTGAAGCCGGCCGCCAGGATGCCGAGGAAGCTGTCCGGCTCGCGGGTGTATTCGACGATGAAGCGGAACACCCCGTAGCCCATCAGGAACACCCCGCTCACCTGCCCCACCGGCCGCGGCTTGCGGGCGAAAAGCCATACCAGCGCGAACAGCGCCAGGCCTTCCAGCCCCAGTTCGTACAGTTGCGAAGGATGGCGCGGGATGCCGTCGCCCGCCTGCGGAAACACCATGCCCCACGGCACGGTGGTCGGCCGGCCCCACAGTTCGCCGTTGATGAAATTGCCGAGCCGGCCTGCGGCCAGCCCCAGCGGCACCAGCGTGGCGACGAAGTCGCCGATCTCGAAGAACCGCCGGCCGCGGGCGCGGGCGAAGGCCAGCATGACCAGGATCACGCCCAGCAGCCCGCCGTGGAACGACATGCCCCCTTGCCAGACCTCGAAGATCTCCAGCGGATGCGCCAGGTAGTGCGAAGGCTTGTAGAACAGCACGTAGCCCAGGCGGCCGCCCACCACCACGCCCAGCACGCAATAGAAAAGCAGGTCGTCGAGGTCGCGCAGCGTAAGCGGGGTCTTGCCGTGGCGGATGCGCCAGCGGCCCAGCGTCCATGCCAGCGCGAAGGCGACGAGATACATCAGGCCGTACCAGCGCACGGCCACCGGGCCGATCTGGAACGCGATGGGGGAAAACTGCGGGTGGACCAGCATGACGCAAGCTTCTCCGGAGTGGAAGTCGGGGATCATACCCCGGCCCGCGTGACAGCCCGCCGCGGCCCGCCGATTTGACGCGCCCCCGGCCGCTGGGCGAGACTGCCGGAGTTCGCTGTTCATTCCGGAATCACCATGCCGTACCTGCTTCATCCGCGCGCCGCGCTGGTTGCCGCGCTGTGCGCGGCGACGGCCGCCGGCCTGCCGGCAGCGCGCGCCGCCGGCACCGGCGACGGGCTCGAGCTGGCCAGGTCCAAGAACTGCCTCGGCTGTCACCAGCTCGATACCAAACGCGTCGGGCCGGCCTACCGCTCGGTCGCCCAGCGCTTCGCCGGCGACCCCGGCGCGGTCGACAAGCTGCAGACGGCGATCCGCAAAGGCAGCATCCGCCAATGGGGCGCGGTGCCGATGCCGGCGCAGACCCAGGTAACGGAAGCCGAGGCTCGCCAGCTGGCCCAGTGGATACTTTCGCTGAAGTGACCCACCCCTACGCGCTGCGCGCGCCCAGGCAAGGCCCACCCCTACGCGCTTCGCGCGCCCCGGCAAGGCCCACCCCTACGCGCTTCGCGCGCCCCTCAAGGGGCGGCACTGGCGGACCGGCGGAGCCGGATCCGCTGTGCCCTGGATGGTGCTAGGGTGCGAAGTTAGTCATATAGGAAGGAGAGTGCCATGTCGCAAATGGAACAGGCGGTCTTCGGCGGCGGCTGCTTCTGGTGCGTCGAAGCGGTATTCCAGCAACTGGAAGGCGTGCTCACCGTGGAGCCGGGCTATGCCGGCGGCCAGGTCGACAACCCGAGCTACGAGCAGGTCTGCAGCGGAGACACCGGCCACATCGAGGTGGCGCGGATCACCTTCGACCCGGGCGCGATCGGCTACCGCGACCTGCTGGAGATCTTCTTCGCCACCCACGATCCCACTACCATGGATCGCCAGGGCAACGACGTAGGGCCGCAATACCGCTCGGCCATCTTCTGGCAGACGCCGCAGCAGCGCGACGCCGCGCAGGAAGTGATGGCCGACCTGCAGGCCCGCGGCGTGTTCGGCGCGCCGATCGTCACCCAGCTGCTGCCGCCCGCGCATTTCTGGCCGGCGGAAGACTATCACCGCGACTACTACCTGCGGCACCCGCAGCAAGGGTACTGCGCCTACGTCATCACGCCGAAAGTGGCCAAGCTGCGCAAGGCGTTCGCGCATAGGGTGAAGTAGGCCCCCTACGCGCTTCGCGCCCCCCAGGATGCGGGCGGACCGGAAGGAAAGCCCACCCCCGCGCGGCCTTCGGCCGCACCCCCTCAAGGCGATGCGGGCGGACCGGCGGAGCCGGATCCGCCGCATCCTGGAAGGGAGCACCATTTATTCGGAGGGTGGGTTGTCGAATGGATCGGGGTCGCGCGGCTCGGCCAGCGTCGCCCACGGTGGGGGACGGCCGGGCGCCGCGGATGCGCGCGCGTGCATGGCCACCACCAGTTCCACCGCGTTGCGCACGCCCATCTTCGCCATCAGCCGGGCCCGATGCACCTCGACGGTGCGGATCGAGATGCCCAGTGCGCCGGCGATCACCTTGTTGGCCTTGCCCCGCACCATCCAGGCCATCACCTCGCGCTCGCGCGGAGTCAGCGGTATACCTCTCAATTCGTTGTTGTGCAAGGACATCTCGCTTCTTCGCCCCCCTTTCGCCGGGCTGACCATGGCCCGGTCTATTCAGCCTGCGGCCAGTCTTGCACGAGGAAAACCCCTATAAGAACTGTCAACGCTGACAGGCCACTGAACGACACTGCGGCCGGCGCTGCATCGCCGTGTGCTATTTCGTCCACTTTCGGGAAAACCCCGACGATCTTGCGCGCAATTACTGCTTCTTTATTCCGTGGCCTGCGATAACATGCCCGCCTTGCAAGTGAAGTCAGAGAGGAGCCCACTTCCAATGCGCATACAGTCTCAACAAAACTTCTGGTCGGGGGTGATGTTCATCGTCCTTGGCATCCTGTTCGCGATATTCGCCCTGGACTACCAGATGGGCACGGCCGCGAAGATGGGCCCCGGCTACTTCCCGTTCTGGCTGGGCATCCTCATGGCCCTGCTCGGCGCGGTCATCGGCATCTCGGCGCTGTCGCCGAAGGCCGAGGAAACCAAGGTCACCGGCATCGATTTCAAGATCGCGCTGCTGGTGCTGGGCTCCGTGGTGCTGTTCGGCATCCTGCTGCGTCCGCTGGGCGTGTACGTGTCGATCCTGATCCTGGTCGTCCTCAGCAGCTACGCCAGCCACGAATTCAACTGGAAGGTCGCGGTCGTCAACGGCTTCTGCCTGGTGATCTTCAGCCACCTGGTATTCGTCAAAGGCCTCGGACTGATCTTCCCGCTGTGGCCGACCTTCCTCGGCATGAACTAAGGAGTCCGTCTACATGGAATTGTTCGAGCACCTGGAACTGGGCTTCTCCACCGCCCTCTCGTTCCAGAACATCATCTACGCGTTTCTCGGCGCGCTGATCGGCACGCTGGTGGGCGTGCTTCCCGGCCTCGGCCCGGTGCCCACCATCGCGATGCTGCTGCCGATCACCTACGCGCTGCCGCCGGTGGCCGGCCTGATCATGCTGGCAGGCATCTACTACGGCGCCCAGTACGGCGGCTCCACCACGGCCATCCTGGTCAACCTGCCCGGTGAAACGTCGGCGGTGGTCACATGTCTGGACGGCTACCAGATGGCGCGAACAGGGAGAGCCGGCAAGGCCCTGTCGATCGCCGCACTCGGCTCCTTCTTCGCCGGCTGCGTGGCCACCATCCTGCTGGCCGCCTTCGCGCCCCCGCTGGCCGAGGTCGCCTTCCAGTTCGGTCCCGCCGAGTACTTCTCGCTGATGGTCCTGGGCCTGATCGGCGCCGTGGTGCTGGCGTCCGGCTCGCTGATCAAAGCCATCTGCATGATCCTGATGGGCCTGCTGCTGGGCATGGTCGGCACCGACGTGAACTCCGGCGTCGCCCGCTACTCCTTCGGCATCCCGGAACTGACCGACGGCATCGACTTCGCCGTGGTCGCCATGGGCGTGTTCGGTTTCTCCGAAATCATGAACAACCTGGAGCAGAAGGAAGAGCGCGAGGTCTTCTTCGACAAGATCGGCAACCTCTACCCCGAGTGGGAAGACATCAAGCGGGCCACCCCCGCGGTGCTGCGCGGCACGGCCATCGGCTCGGCGCTGGGCATCCTGCCGGGCGGCGGCGCGGTGATGGCGTCGTTCGCGTCCTACACGGTCGAAAAGAAGATGGCCAAGAACCCGCAGGATTTCGGCAAGGGCGAAATCCGCGGCGTGGCGGGTCCGGAATCGGCCAACAACGCGGCCTCGCAAACCTCGTTCATCCCGCTGCTCACGCTGGGCATCCCGGGCAACGCGGTGATGGCGCTGATGGTCGGCGCGATGACCATCCACAACATCCAGCCCGGCCCGCAGGTCATGACGGCCAACCCCGAGCTGTTCTGGGGCCTGATCGCCTCGATGTGGATCGGCAACCTGATGCTGGTGGTTCTGAACCTGCCGCTGATCGGCATCTGGGTCAAGCTGCTGAAGGTGCCCTACCGCGTGCTCTTCCCTGCCATCCTGATGATCTGCTCGATCGGTGTCTACACGCTGAACTACAACGTGTTCGACATCTGGATGACGGCGTTCTTCGGCTTCGTGGGCTACATCTGGTCGAAGCTGAAGTGCGAAGGCGCCCCGCTGCTGCTGGGCCTGGTGCTCGGCCCGATGATGGAAGAAAACTTCCGCCGTGCCCTGCTGCTGTCCCGCGGCGACTTCGGTACCTTCGTCACCCGCCCGCTGTCGGCCTCGCTGCTGGTCATCGCGGCCATCCTGGTGCTGATCGTGGCCTCGCCGGCAATCCGCAAGAAGCGCGAAGAAACCTTCGTGGAAGACTGATTCCCGCCTGGCCCCGCCTCCCCGGGGCCGGCAGGATCCAGGAAAAACCCGGCCTCGGCCGGGTTTTTTCGTTGGGGATGCCCGTGGACTTCAAGCAACTCGAGTATTTCGTGCGCACCGCCGAACTGGGCAGCTTCACGCGCGCGTCGGTCGAACTCGACGTGGCGCAATCGGCGCTCAGCCGGCAGGTGCGGCAGCTGGAAATCGAGTTGGGCCGCAGCCTGCTGATCCGCAACGGCCGCGGCGTGGCGCCCACCGAAGCCGGCAAGCGGCTGCTGGAACACGGCCGCGGCATCCTGTACCAGGTGGCGCGCACGCGCGAGGAAATACAGGCCGCCGGCGACGCGCTGGCGGGCCGCGTGGCGGTGGGCCTGCCGCCCTCGTTCTCGAAGACGCTGACCGTCCCGCTCACGCGGGCATGCCGCGAGAGGCTGCCGCAGGCCGCGCTGTCGATCACCGAAGGACTGTCGAGCGCGCTGCGCGAGGCATTGGCGATCGGCCGGCTCGACGTCGCGCTGCTGTACAACCCCGCGCCCTCTCCCGACATCGATAGCATCCCGCTGCTGGAAGAGGATTTCTATTTCGTGACCCGCCGCACCGGGCGGCCCGCGCGCCGCCGCATCGCGCTGCGCGAGCTGGCGCTGGAGCCGCTGGTCATCCCCACCCGGCCCAACACCATCCGCCTGCTGGTGGAAAGCGCGCTGGCCGACCACGGCCTGCGCCCCCGCATCGCGCTGGAAATCGACAGCGTCGCCGCCATCCTCGACCTGGTGGCGGACGGCGCCGGCGGCGCCGTGCTGTCCATCCACTCGGTCATGCACGGCCGCCATGGCGCGCGGCCGTCCCGCGCCGCCGCCCGGGCAGCCCTGCCCTACGAGGCGATCCCGATCGTGCAGCCACGGCTGCGCAGCAAGCTGGCGATGGCCGTCAGCGCGCAGCGCCCGGCCACGCCCACCCAGCAGGCGGTAGCCGGCATCATCCGCGACATGGTGGCGCGCCTACCCGGCGCCCGGCTGCCGTAGCCAGCCCAGGCCGGCGCGCGTGCCGCCCGGCGCCGCGCCCAGGCGGGGATGGTATTCGCAGCCGATCCAGCCATCGAAGCCCAACCGGTCGATCAGCGCGAACAGATAGGGATAGTTGACCTCGCCCTCGTCGGGCTCGTGCCGGGCCGGCACGCCGGCCACCTGCAAGTGGCCGACGCGGCCCGTGGGCAGATAGCGGCGCAACTTCTGCTCCAGGTCGCCTTCGACGATCTGGCAGTGATAGAGGTCCATCTGCACTTTCACGTTGGCCGCGCCCACGGCGGCCACGATGTCGTGGGCCTCGTCCTGCCGGTTCAGGAAAAAACCCGGCATGTCGCGCGGGTTGATCGGCTCGATCAGCACGTCGCAGCCTTGCGGCGCGGCGCGCGCGGCGGCCCAGGCCAGGTTCTCCTGGTACACGCCGCGCAGCCGCGCGCGGTCGGCCCCGGCCGGGACCCGGCCCGACATCGCATGCAACTGCGCGCAGCCCAGTTCGCCGGCGTAGTCCAGCGCGCGCAGGAAACCCTCGCGGAACTCGGCTTCTCGCCCCGGCAGGCAGGCCACGCCGCGGTCGTCTTCATCGCGGCGCGGCGTGGCGTTGAACAGCACCAGCCGCAGGCCGTTGCCGTCCAGCCGCGCTCGCAGTTCCCGCGCGGGATGGGCATAGGGGAAGAAGCACTCGACGGCGCAAAAGCCGTCGCGCGCCGCCAGTTCCAGGCGGCCGAGGAAATCCGCCTCCGGATACAGCAGCGTCAGGTTGGCGGCGAAACGCGGCATGGCGGCGCCGGCTTACACCGGCGTGAGCAGCTTGCCGGTGCGGAAATAGGCGTCGACGTTGTCGCACACCGACGCTTCCATGTCGCGGCGCGACTCGCGCGTGAAGCCGCCGATGTGCGCCACCGCCACGACGTTGTCCATCTCCAGCAGCGGCTGCGGCACGTCGGGCTCGTGCTCGAACACGTCCAGCCCCGCGCCGCCCAGGCGGCCGGCGACAAGGGCCTCGACCAGCGCCTTTTCGTCGACGATGCTGCCGCGCGCGATGTTGACCAGGATGCCCTCCGGCCCCAGCGCATCGATCACCTCGGCCGAGACCAGGTGGAAGGTCTGCGGCCCGCCCACGCAGGCCACGACCAGGAAATCCGCCCAGCGCGCCAGCTCCACCAGCGAATCGACATGCTGGTGCGGGGCGCCCGGCACGACGTGGCGGGTGTGGTAGCGCACGTCCATGAGGAAGGCGTCGGCGCGGCGGGCGATGGCCTGGCCGATGCCGCCGTAGCCCAGCAGCCCCAGGCGCTTGCGGTTGACCCGCGTCATCAGCGGCCGCTGCCCGGTCTTCCAGGCGCCGGCGCGCACGAAGCGGGTGGCGGCCGACACGCCGCGCGCCACGTCGATCATCAGGCCGAACGCGAGGTCGGCCACGCACTCGTCCAGCACCTTGGGCGTATTGCTGACCTGGATGCCGCGCCGCCGGGCCGCGTCGACGTCGATCTTGTCGTAGCCGACGCCGAAGTTGGCGATGGCCTTCAGCTTGGGCAGCGCCGCCATCAGCTCGTCTCCGAAGGGAAAGCGCAGGTGGATGGCGGCCACCTCGAATTCGCTGCCGTGCGCCGCCAGGAAGGCCTTGGGATCGGCTTCCTTCCAGAGCGCGGCGACATCGTAGTCGGCGGCGAGCCGGGCGTCCACTGCCGGCGTGATGGCGCTGATCTGCAGCAATCGGTGACGGGCCATGCGGTTTTCCTCCAGTCTAGTTGCGGTACGACGGGTCGCGGCGATCGAGCATGCGCAGCAGCGCCGGCCATTCGCGCTCGCCATGCGCCAGCAGCCTGCCGTGCCTGTCGGGCGACGGCGCGCGGCGCAGCTGGCGGTAGGCGTGCTCGATTACCTGCTGCGCCGGCAGATGCAGGGGCGAGCCGGCCGACTGCGTCAGCAGCTGCGTCTGGCAGGAACGCTCCAGCCGGTGCATGTTGACGAAAGCCTCGGCCACCGTGCGGCCCACGGTCAGCAGGCCGTGATTGCGCAGGATCATCGCGTCGTGCTCGCCCAGGTCCGCCACCAGCCGTTCGCGCTCGCCCACCTCGACCGCCACCCCCTCGAACTCATGGTACCCCAGGCCGCCGTAAAAACGCATCGCGGTCTGGTTCAAAGGCAGCAGCCCGCATTCCAGCGCCGACACCGCCATGCCGGCCGGCGTGTGGGTATGCAGCACGCAGCCCACGTCGGGCCGGCCGCCGTGGATCGCGCTGTGGATCACGTAGCCGGGCAGGTTGAGCGTGTACTCCTCGTGCGGATTGTCGATGACCGTGCCGTCCAGGTCGACCTTGATCAGGCTCGACGCCGTGATCTCCTCGTAAGTCATGCCGAAGGGATTGATCAGGAAATGCTCGTGCTCCCCCGGCACGCGCGCCGAGATGTGGTTCAGGATCACGTCGCTCATCCCGAACAGGTCGACCAGCCGGTAGCAGGCGGCCAGGTCAACGCGCACGCGCCACTCCTCGGGGTCGACCCGCCCGCGGACGGCATCCATGCCTGCTTCAGTACTCGTCATATCAGTGCTCCATGGCGCCTCGCGCCCAACTCATCATCCGACCCTGCGCCACCCTATCCAGGATGCGGCGGATCCGGCTCCGCCGGTCCGCGCGCATCGCCCCCTGGGGGGCGCGCGAAGCGCGTAGGGGGGGGTCATTGTCTTGCAATACCGGCCTGCTCGATGACCGCGCCCCACTTGGCGGCGTCGGCCCGGTACAGCGCCTTCAACGCCTCGGGCGAACTGGGCTTGGGCGTCACGCCCAGGTCCAGGAAGTGCTTTTGCAACGCCGGGTCGGCCAGCGCCTGCGTGATCTCGCGGTTGAGCCGGCCCACCACGTCGGCCGGCATGCCGGCCGGACCGACGATGCCGTTCCACGACTGCGATTCGTAGCGCGCCAGCTCGGGCACCCCGCTCTCGGCCACGGTAGGCACGTCGGGCAGGAAAGGCAGCCGCCGCGGCCCGCTGACCGCGATCGCGCGCAGGCCGCCGCCCCGTATCTGGCCCAGCACGCCGGTCACGGTCTCCACCGCAACCTGGATGTTGCGGCCCTGCAGCGCGCTGATGACGTCGCCGGTCGCCTTGAACGGCACCACCGGCACCTCCAGCCCGGCCATCGACGCGAACAGCCGCGCCGACAGGTTCTGCGCGCTGCCCACGCTGATGGTGCCGATGTTGAAGCGCTGCGGATCCTTGCGCGCCGCGGCCAGCACGTCGGCCACCGTCTTCAGCGGGCTGTCCTTGGCCGCCACCAGCACGAAATCGAAAGTGCCGACCGTGGAAACCATCGTGAAGCTGTCGACCGGGTCGTAGGGCAGCGATTTGAACAGATAGGGACTGAAGGCGTTCTGCCCGCTCGACAACAGCAAGGTATAGCCATCGGGCGCGGCGCGCGCCACGGCCGAAGCGGCCGTAATGCCGCCGGCGCCCGGCATGTTCTCGACCACCACGCTCTGCCCCATCGACGCCGACATCTTCTGCCCGAGCGCGCGCGTCACGATATCGCCCAGCCCGCCCGGGCCGAAGCCCACCACGATGCGGATCGGCTTCGAAGGAAAGGCATCGGCCGCGCGCGCCGCGGTTCCCATCGCCAGCCCCGCCGCACAGGCGATGGCAAGCATCCCGCCGGCAAGGCGGGCCATCCGGTTCGGTTTCATCGATCTCCTCCTGGTGCGCGGACGGTACGTCGCCGTCCCCGGGGAACGCCTCGGAAGGCGTCTATGCGGCGCATTATGCGCAGCCGCTTCACCGGTCGAAACCGGGAGGAAAAGACATCTGATATGCCGATTCGAGATAACAGGAAACGCCGATCCCGGGCCATTCGTAATCGCCGTTACGCCTTGTGATCAACATTGCTGTAACACAGTCCGCCTAGTATCGCGGCGTTCAGCTTCATGTCATCGAACAGACAGCTCGATGACAGGATCAACCGCCCCGCGCTTCCCATCCCCGGAGTGACCCTCATGTCAGAAATCGCGAAACCCTCCCGCCGCAACCTTCTCAAACTGCTGGGCGGTGCGCCCATGCTGCCGCTGGCCGGCGGCGTCTCGGCCGCTACCCTGCTCGCGGCCTGTGGCGGCGATGACGACGACAGCCCGTCCGACGGCGGCGGCGGCAACAACCCGCCCCCCTCGCAGGCCGAATTCCAGTCCGCCACCTTCACCGCCACGCCCGCGCCGTCGTTGAGCAAGCCGGCCGACATGGCCACCACCTACACCACGTCGTCGATGGAAGTCACGTTCACCGACGGCAGCAAGCAGACCGTGCAGCTGGCCTACCACCCGTTCTTCAAGACGGGCGACCTGGTGCCGGACGGCAACGGCAACATGCTCGTGGCCGGCGGCTACTTCGACAACAACAACGAACCGATCTACGACACGTCGTCTTCCGTGTCCGGCAGCCGCCAGTTCTTCTCCGACGCGCCCGACGGCACCTCGCTGCTGACCGTGCCGGACGCGAACGTTACCGTCGACGGCAAGAAGGTCGCCAACCCGGTGTTCGCCGTGGTGCAGTTCGAGTACAACACCAAGAACGCCGCCGGCACCAGCACCTACGGCCAGCTGCCCTCGCCCATCGCCGTGCTCACGCTGGACCAGAACCAGGAAACCGGCGAGCTGAAGCTGGTCAAGTACCACAACGTCAACATGAAGACGGCGCACTCGCTGTGGATCACCTGCGGCGCCAGCCTGTCGCCGTGGGGCACCCACCTGTCGAGCGAAGAATACGAACCCGACGCCGCCCTGCTCAAGGCCGGCAACGCCAGCGTCACGGCGCAGTTCAGCGCGTTCAGCCAGTACACCTTCGGCAACGACAGCGCCAATCCCTACCACTACGGCCATCTGCCCGAGATCACCGTCAACCCCGACGGCACGGGCACCGTCAAGAAGCACTACTGCCTGGGCCGCATCTCGCACGAGCTGATCCAGGTCATGCCCGACAACCGCACCGCGCTGATGGGCGACGACTACACCAACGGCGGCCTGTTCATGTTCGTGGCCGACAAAGAGAAGGACCTGTCGGCGGGCACGCTGTACGTGGCCAAGTACGGCCCGGGCCTGAAGCTCGACACCACCTCGTCGGCCCCCATCGGCTGGATCAAGCTGGGCCACGCCACCAGCGCCGAGATCGAAGCGCTGGCCAATGCCGCCACCATCGACGCCATCATGGATGTCGTGTTCAGCGATCCGGACGACGACAGCTACACGCACATGTTCTGCGATGGCCGGGAGCAGTGGGTGAAGCTGAAGGCCGGCCAGGACAAGGCCGGCGCCTTCCTGGAAACGCACCGCTACGCCAACCTGAAGGGCGGCAGCATGGCCTTCACCAAGATGGAAGGCACGACGGTCAACGTCAAGGACAAGGTCGCGTACTCGGCGCTGGCCAACATCCAGGCGTCGATGGTCAAGAACGACCCCGCCTGGAACGCTGCGCACAACATCTCGCTGGACAAGAAGCTGGTCGCCGGCGGCGTCCTGGCCCACAAGCTGCAGGGCGGCCAGAAGGACGATACGGGCGCTGCCATCGACAGCGAATGGGTGCCGGTGTCCAGCCAGTTCCTGCTGCTGGGCGAAGACATCCCGGCCGACACGCTGGGCAACACCGCCAATCCCAACAAGATCGCCAGCCCCGACAACCTGAAGTTCTCGGAAAAGCTGCGCACCCTGTTCATCGGGGAGGACAGCGGCAACCACGTCAACAACTTCCTGTGGGCCTACAACATCGACACCAAGACGCTGACCCGCATCCTGTCGGCGCCGGCCGCCGCCGAATCCACGGGGCTGCACGCGGTGGACGAGATCAACGGCTGGACCTACATCATGAGCAACTTCCAGCACGCCGGCGACTGGGGCGGCATCCACGCCAATGTGCGCGCGACGCTCGATCCGTACATCAACGCCAACTACAACAACAAGTTCTCGGCCAACGTCGGCTACCTGACGGCCGTCGATACGACCAAGGCCTGATCGGCCCGCGGCCACCCGGCCACGCATGCAAGGCACCTTTCGAGGTGCCTTTTTTCTTTCCGCGGTGGCCGGGCAATGCGCGCATCTCGCGGCGCGGATCAGAAAAGGGGCCGCAATGCCAACTCCAGCCCCAGCAGCAGCAAGAACGACAGAAAGCACAGCCTGAACCGCCTCGGGCTGATGCGCGCCCTGATCCTCTGCCCAAGCCGCATGCCAGCCAGGGCCGGCGCGACGGCCAGCGCGGACAGCCCCGACTGCTCCAGCCGGAAGGCACCGTGCGCCATCAAGCCGGCGGCCAGCGCCACGGTGGATACCGTGAAAGACAGCCCCAGCGCCTGCACCAGTTCTTCCTTGTCCAGCCGCAAGGCCTGAAGACACGGCACGGCCGGAATCACGAACACTCCGGTGGCGCCGGTGACCACGCCGGTGAGCAGACCGGCAATCGGCAACAGCCATGGCTCGATCCGCGGCGGAATCGAAAGCGCCGGCGCAACCAGCGCGTAACCGGCATACGCCACCAAGGCGACCCCCAGCGCCAGGCCGGACCACAACGGATCGACGCCGACCAGCAACGCCGAACCGCCGATCGTGCCGGCGACGATGCCGAGCATCATCGGCCACAGCCGCCTCAGCAGGCGGCCGACGGCGGGGCCGGCCAGCAATTGCCAGACATTGGTCACGAACGACGGGACCACCAGCATCGCCGCCGCCGCGGCCGGCGACATGAAAGAGCCCAGCAGGCCCATGGCGACCGTGGGCAGGCCCATGCCGGTGACGCCCTTGACCAGGCCGGCCAGCGAGAAGGTGGCCGCCAGCAGCGGCAGCAGAAGGGATGAGGATTCATTCATGACCCGCATTGAAGCCGTACCGGCGGCTGGGCACAATGCGGGTTTGGCGTTCCAGCTTTCGGTGTACCCGAAGGCTAAGAGGAAGCGGTCGCTCCAAGCGGACCACCGGCACCCTCGGGTTCCCCAAACCATCGCAATAAGGCATGGGCGAACTCTTTATCGTCGGGGGCGTCTTCACATGCCCACGCGACGAACCCGTCGGGACGCACCAATACGGCGCGCAGGCCCAGCCGATCTTTCGCGTCGATCGCGACATAGGCGAGGCGCTCCCGCCAACGGCTCGCCAGCGCCCGAAGCGACGCGCCTGAATCGAAGTCCAGCAGAAGTCCTCGCCCGTCGTGCAGTAAGCTGCCGACCTTCGTCCCGTCGACCAGCTCGAAATCGGGAACGCTGCGGCCTATCAACGGATGGCCGTTGCCAAGATCGTAGCGAAGCGAAAGACCCCATACCCGCTCAGCAAAATACGTCGCACCATCCTGGGTCCCGATAAGGTCCCGGATAATCGCTTCGAGTGCGCGCGTGCTTGGAGTGGGCCGCATGAGCGCGACTTGCGCACGCGACCAGTCGAGAACGCTCTCTCCTATCGGATGCCGCTCGTGCTGATAGCTGTCGAGCAAACCGGCTGGCGCCTTTCCACGGATTGTGGATGCCAGCTTCCAGCCCAGGTTCATCGCGTCTCCGAGCCCAAGGTTCAGCCCTTGACCGCCCAACGGAGAATGGATGTGGGCGGCATCGCCCGCAAGCAGCACTCGCCCTTTGCGATAGGCTGTCACCTGATAGGCGCGATCAGTCCACGTGGCCGCAAGCCTGAGTTTTGTCAGAGTGACTTCTGCGCCGGACACGCGGCGCAACACCGCCTGTACATGCTCCAGCGTGATAGGTTGAACCCGGTGGAAGGCTCCGCCATCGAAGTCCACCATCGCAATCGTGCCGGGAGGCGCGTAGGTGAACATGCCGGCCGGGGTGTAGTGCCGGCCGGGCCGGAGCGCTTCCGGATCGGCCATCTCGACCTCGACGGAGTAGCCGGTGAATTCAGGGTCGGTACCGACAAAATCGAACGCGCCCGCTTTGCGAATCGTACTGCGGCCACCATCGCAACCGACGAGCCAGCCTCCGCGAAAAGCCTTTCCACCCGCGTGGACGGTCACCCCTTCGTCCGATTCGTGGAATTCATCGACGCCGAAGCCTCGCCGGATCTCGCATCCCATCGCTCCGGCTCGGCACGCGAGGACGGTTTCGAGTGTTTCCAATGCGACTGCCATCCCGGCTCTCGCCGAGCCTGGCAGGCGATACGGCCACTTCGACGTATCGACGTCGTCCTGATAAAACTGGATGCCGGCGAAATGGCCGGCTGGCCGGCGCGGCTGTTGCGTCCAGTGCGCGGCCGTCGCAGTTTGGTCTGTGGTATCGCCCGCACGCTGCGCCGCGATTACATCGTCCAGCAAACCGCGATGGTAAAGGGCCTCGAGCGTGGGAGCCGAAAGGCCGCGCATCCCGAACGGCAGCTGCTTCAAGGGGGAATGTGGCGTGTCGGCGCGCTCGAGCACGAGGACCCTCAGGTCGAACAAACGGAGCTCGCAGGCGAGAAACAGACCGACGGGACCAGCCCCGGCGATCACGACGTCGTAGATATCTTGATGATGCTCGTGCATAACGGCTCCTGTGTCGATGTTCGACCGGAGCGTTCCTCAAGTTAAGAGCCACACGGACGAACGTTTGGACGCTGGACAGCGTCAGATGTTCGTCGTGGGGATCTCATGCACGAGGCCGAAGACCAGAGCTTTCGTTACCGAAAGGACTTGGGCTTACCAAACCAAGTCTGCCTTTTCCGACACCGCTTTATAACACGGCATCGATGCACAAAAATCTATGCGCTTTTACCCTCCAACGGCCGCACGTTGCACACATACGACCGATGCGGCGCCGAGCCGCTAATCGGATCGAGCTCCCCATCGCCAATCAACAGATTGAAGTTCGCACCGTCCGTCGAGAACGGCTCATAACCCGCCAATCCGAGTTCCTGGCTACCCTGCCACCATCCGTACTGCGCACACACCACCCGCTGATCGAGATGCGTGTCGAACGCGGCCTTCATCCTTACCGTGCCGGACGGCGTGGAAAGCGCCACCCAATCGCCATTGGCGATACCCCGCCCCGCCGCCGTCTCCGGATGGAGCGTCACCACCGGCTCGGGCGACTTGCGCCGCAGCGACGGTATCTGCCGGTGCTGGCTATGGCAGAACTGCGGCAGCTTGGCGCTGGTCAGCACCAGCGGGAAGGCCTGCTTCACGGCCGCATCCGCAATCAGCCGCGGCACCGGCTCCACATAGCCGGGCAGCGGGTCCTGGCCGGCGCCCAGGAAGGTTTCCGAATAGACCTCCACCTTGCCCGACGGCGTGGCGAAGCCGCGCGGCTGGCGCGCATACTTCCGATAGGCCGGGGCCAGCGGCTGGCGCATGCCTTCCGGTTGCTGCCGCAGCACTTCCAGCGAAATGCCCGTCGGCTCCAGGATGTACCGGTACGCGGCATCGATGTCGCCATTCCAGAAGTGCTCGCCCAGCCCCATCCGCTTCGCGAGTTCGAACACGATCCACGCATCGGACCGGCTTTCGCCCGCCGACGGGATCATCGCCGGCCGCAGCTGCACCAGTTCTTCGGCCGCCTGGCTCACTTCGAAGCCGACGCGCAGCGCCTCGCGTTCCCACGGCGTGTTGACCGGCAGCACGATGTCGGCGAACTGCGCCGTGGGCGTAAGCGTGACGTCGGCATGCACGCAGAACTCCAGCTTGCTCAACGCCTGCCGCGCCGCCTGCGGATTCGCATGCGACATCACCAGATTGGCGCCGAAGCCGACCAACGCGCGTATGGCGTAAGGCTCTTCCTGCAGGATCGCCCGGTACAGCGCATCGGACCCGATCGCCCCCTTCCGGGCCGGCCCGAGCGGCTGCGCCTGGGCGGAAATGCATTTGGCGAGCTGGCCGGCCGGCATCAGCTCGCGCCCGCCCACGTCGCGCGCCGGCAAGTGGGAGAACTCCACGTTGCCGCCCTGCGCGTCGAAATCGCCGGTCAGCGCATACAGCAGCGCGATCGCTCGGTCGGTCTGCGTGGCGTTGGTGTGCTGGCCCACGCCCGACCATGCGTAATAGCTGACCGGCCGGTGGTGGAATAGCAGGCGGGCCGTCTGCGTGACGGCATCGGCGTTCACCCAGCAGATTTGCGCCACCCTGTCGGGCGGATAGTCGTCGCACAGGTCGGCGTAGCGCTGGAAGGCGCTGCGGCACTCGACTTCCACGCCGTCGATGGCGACCGTACGCACGGCACGCAACGCGATGCCTTCCGGGCCGCCCTCATAAAGCCCGGTTGCCGGATCGTAGCAGGCGAACGCGCCGCGCGCTTCGTTCCACGCCACCAGCCGCGCGCCGCCAGGCTGCCCCGACAGGTCGCCTTCGCGCAGCAGCCTGCCCGTATCGCCCCGCACCAGCAAAGGCCCGTTCGAATGTTCGCGCAGGAAGTCCGCGTCGAACCAGCCATTGCGGATCATCTCGCCGGCGATGCCGAGCGCCAGCGCGCCGTCGCTGCCGGGCCGGACCCGCAGCCATTGGTCGGCACGCATCGCGAACCCCACCCGCCGCGGGTCGACCACCACCAGCTTGGCTCCCCGCCTGACCGCATCGTTCACGCCCGTGGCATGGTCCAGCCACGTCGCGCTCGGGTTGTGGCCCCACAGCAGCACGCAGCCCGTGTGCTCGAAATCGGGCGACCCGATGCCGCGGCCGAAGGTGTAGGCATGGGCCTCGTCCTTGTGCCAGTTGCAGATTTCCGTGCCGCGGGACAGGTTGGGGCTGCCGAAGGCGTTGACCAGCCGTTCGACCCACTTGATGCCGTCCGACAGCGGCGAGCCGCTGGGCGAGGTGATCGAGAACGCCACCGCCTCGGCCCCGTGCGCGGCCTTGATCCGGTTCAGCTGCGCGGCAGTCTCGTCCAGCGCTTCGTCCCACGAAATGCGCCGCCATCCAGGATCCTGGCTGCCCTTGGGCGCCGTGCGCCGCACCGGGTACAGCAGCCGCTGCGGGTTGGCGACGATCTCGGGCGCGGCGCGGCCTTTCATGCACAGCGCCTTGCCGGTGGGATGGGACGGATCCGGCTCCTGCGCCAGCAGCACGCCGTTCTCCACCACGCCCACGGAGCCGCAGCGCGAACGGCACAACGCACAGAACCCCGGTATCCGATCAGCCATTCCCATCCTCCACGCAGCGCCGGCGGCCACATTGTGCGACCGCGGCAAACCGGCCGATTCTGACATCAAAACGAGCGGCACGCCCTGCATCTTTTCCGATCGATTGTTAGCGTGCGGCAATGACGGCGATTCCGCTCTCGGCCGAAGCGCAGACGGCCCGCACCGGACCGGTGCGAAAGCGTCATGCCTGCGCCCGGCACGCCCGCCGCGGTGCGCCGGATCGGTCCGCCATGGTGCCATGCGCACCCTTGCAAGACGCCAATCCTGGCGCTGGTGCACGCTCAGGAAAGCCTGCGGCATATATCGGCCGGCGCGAACGATTCATCAAAACTAACTGTTTGTGAAGGCGCTTTCGGGCCACGTAAGTTCGGTCTGCCAATCAACGGTTTCCTTCCCCGCGAACCCACCTGGACCCAGTCATGAGCACACCGATCGACCGCTTGCCGATACCGCTGCTGCAACGCAGAACGCTGATGACCGGCATGGCCGGCTTCGCCGCCTCGATGGCGACCCTGGCGCCGTCCCGCAGCGCCCTCGCCGTTCCGGTTGCCGATTATCCGAACCGCCCGGTGCGCCTGGTCGTGAGCTATCCGCCAGGCGGAGTGGGCGACACGATCGGACGCATCATCGCCACCGGCCTGTCGGCCACACTGAAGCAGACCGTGTTCGTGGAAAACCGCGGCGGCGCCGGCGGCACGCTGGGCGCGGCGGCGGTGGCCAAGGCGGCGCCGGACGGCTACACATTGCTGCTGACCTTCCCGCCCATGGTCGCCGTCGCCCCCGCCCTGCTGAAGAGCCTGCCCTACGACGCGAAAGACGACTTCACCCCCATCGGCACTTTCGCCACCACCCCCAACATCCTGGTGGTGAACGCGGGCCTGCCGGTCAGGACGCTGGCCGACCTGGCCGACTACGCCAAGGGCGAAGGCCGCGGCAAGCTCAGCTACGGCTCGGCCGGGCCGGGCAGCACCGGCCACCTGTACGGCCAGATCCTGTGCACGGCGATGGGCATCGAGATGACCCACATCCCGTACAAATCCTCAGGGCTGGCCTTCCCCGACGTCATCGCCGGCCGGGTATCGATGGTGTTCGACTCGGTGCCGTCGACCATCGGCTACGTGCGCGCCGGCACGGTCCGGCCCATCGCGGTGATGTCGGAACAGCGCGCCTCGCTGCTGCCCGACGTGCCGACCACCGGCGAGGCCGGCTATCCCGGCGCCAGCATGGCCTACTGGATCGGCCTGGAAGCCCCGCGCGGCCTGCCGCCCGAACTGACGCGCAAGCTGGACGAGGCGATCAGCGCCGCGGTGCATTCGCCGGAAACGCAGAAGCAGCTTGCCGCGGTCGGCGCAGAGCCCTTCCTGACCTCGGCCGAGGAATACGCGAGGCTGCGCGCCCACGATATCGAACGCCTGCACCGCCTGGTGGCCGACCTGGGCCTGCGGGCCGAATGAAGCTAGACTTCGGGTCTCACCACCGGAGACTCGCATGCCCTCGATCGGAACCAGAGACTACGACACCGTACCCGCCACCGACGTCGCCTTCATCGGCCTCGGCGTCATGGGCTTCCCGATGGCCGGCCACCTGGCCAAGGCCGGCCACCGCGTCACCGTCTACAACCGCACCGCGGCCAAGGCGCGGCAATGGGCGCAAGAATTCGGCGGCCGCCACGCCCCCACGCCGCGCGAAGCGGCCGCCGGCGCGCAGATCGTTTTCATGTGCGTGGGCAACGACGACGACCTGCGCAGCGTGACGCTGGGCGAAGACGGCGCGCTGGCCGGCCTGCAGCCCGGCACCCTGCTGGTGGACCACACCACCGCCTCCGCCGACGTGGCGCGCGAACTGCATGCAGCCGCCACGGCGCGCCAGGTCGGCTTCGTCGACGCTCCGGTCTCCGGCGGCCAGGCCGGCGCCGTCAACGGCGTGCTCACCGTCATGTGCGGCGGCAGCCAGGCCGACTTCGACCGCGTCAAGCCGGTCGCGATGGCCTATGCCCGCGCCTTCACCCTTATCGGCGAGGCCGGCGCCGGCCAGCTCGCCAAGATGGTCAACCAGATCTGCATCGCCGGCCTGGTGCAAGGCCTGTCGGAAGCCATCGCCTTCGGCCAGCATGCCGGGCTCGACATGAAGCTGGTGCTCGACGTCATCTCCAAGGGCGCGGCGCAGAGCTGGCAGATGGAAAACCGCGGCTACACCATGGTCGACGACAAGTTCGACTTCGGCTTCGCGGTGGACTGGATGCGCAAGGACCTGAGCCTGGTGCTGGACGAGGCGCGGCGCAACGGGGCGCGCGTGCCGGTCACGGCGCTGGTCGACCAGTTCTATGCCGACGTGCAGCGCCTGGGGGGCAATCGGTGGGATACGTCGTCGCTGATCAAGCGGCTGCGGTAGGACTGGCGCTCGTTCGAACCCAAGGGTTCAACCTCGGCTACCGATTTCACGCCTTCGCGTGCCGGTGCTGCCGCACCCGGTACTCGATCTGCGTCTGCGCTTCCTGCCCGCACTGCGCCAGCTTCTGCATGATGGACCGCAGCGCGGCGAAATCCTTTGCCGTCAGCGCCGAGAACAGCACGTCGTTGACCTCGCACTGGAAGGGCCGGATGGCTGCCAGGCGATCGCGCGCCTCGGGCGTCATCCGCAGCAGCGTGCGGCGGCCGTCGCGCTCGTCCTGGTGCTTGGTCAGCAAGCCCATTCCCACCAGCTTGCTGGTCTCGGCGGCCACATAGGCCACCACGCGGTGGGTCTTGGCCGAAACCTCGCCGATGCTTATGCCGGGTCCGCCGCCGAAGTGATTCACCAGCATCAGGATCTCGAACTGATGCTGGGTCACGTCCATCATTTCGGCCAGGCCCTTGGACACCGAATTGAGCTGGTGCCGAAAGGCCAGGATGTCGTGCAGCATGCTGCGGAAAGCGGCGTCGCTGCCGCCGTCGAGCAGTTGCGGCAGCGAGACGGTATTGAGGGATGAATCCGAGGCAGCGATTTGCGATCTCCCGCGGCGCCGCGCCGGCAGCGCCAGAAAGTTTTGTTTGTTTTTTTTAGCTAAAAAGGTTAAGTTATTTGAAATACATAATTTATATGGCCTATTTTACGACATGACGACTGCCAGGTAGCGCGAGCCTGGAACGGGAGCGGGAATGGTCTTTCGGCAATTGGTCTATCTGGTCGCACTCGCCCGCGAACGTCATTTCGGCCGCGCCGCCGAGGCCTGTCATGTCTCTCAGCCGGGGCTGTCGACCGCGCTGCGCCAACTGGAAGAAGACCTGGGCGTGCCCATCATCCTGCGCACGCAGCGGTTCAAGGGCTTCACGCCGCAGGGGGAGGTGGTGCTCAATTTCGCCCGCCGGGTGCTGGATGAATGCGGCACCCTGCGACAGGAGCTGCTGTCGCGCTCGGGCGCTCTCGAAGGTCGGCTGAAGATCGGCGTGCTGCCGTCGGCCATGCCGCTGCTGCCGCTGCTGACCGGGCCCTTGTGCAGCCGCCATCCGGACATCTCCATCGAAGCCCTGTCGCTTACCGAAAGCGACATCCAGAAACAGCTGGTGGAATTCGAGCTCGACCTTGGCTTCACCATGCTGAGCGGCATCAACCTGCCCAACCTGCGGGTCACTGCCCCGCTGTTCACCGAGCGCTATGTGTTCCTGACGCCGGCCCATCATCCGCTGGCGCAGCGCGCGTCGGTCACGCTGAACGAGGTGGCGGCCGCGCCGCTGTGCCTGCTGAAGCGGACCATCCACACGCGGCGCGTGATCGACCGGCTGTTCGCCGCCGCGTATTGCGAGCCGTCGCCGCAGATCGAGACCGATTCCATCCTGGCGCTGTGTGCCCACGTGCGTTCGGGCCACTGGTCGACCATCCTGCCCGAAGGCTGTCTGCACCCTTTCGGCGCGCTGCCCGGCACGGCGGCGATCCCGTTGCGCGACGCCGCCGGCACCGAGCAGGTAGGGCTGGCGATGATCGACCGCTCGCCGTTGCCGCCGCTGGTCCAGGCCATGCTCACGGTGGCGGCCGACGTGCGCATCGCCGACCAGCTGCGCCAGCTCACGGCCGTGCCGCCGGCGGCGCGGCGGGCCGAACTGGTGGCCTGAGCCCGGCGGCCTCACGCCGCGCTGCCTAGAGCCGCGCTTCCTCGGCGCCGATACGCTCGCACACCGCCTTGAGCTTCGCCAGCCTGTCGGACGACAGCCCGGCGATCGGCCGCCGCGGCAGCCCGGCATCGCGCCCCACCAGCCGCATCGCCTCCTTGATGACCACCGGGAACGATCCCAGCGCCCACGCTTCGCGCAGCGGCGCCATGATGTCGTGGATGCGGCCGGCCTCGGCCCAGTCGCCGGCGCGCGCGGCGCGGTACTGCGCCACCACCAGCTTGGGAAACACATTGGCCGCCGGCGAGATCGTGCCGTGGCCGCCGTGCATCATCAGGCTCTGGAAGATCGTGTCGCGGCCCGAGAACACCAGCGCGCGGCGGCCGCTGGCCAGCAGGTATTCGACAGTCTGGGTGATGTCGCCGCTGGAATCCTTCACGCCGACCACGTTGGGCGCCGCCATGCAGCGCACCAGCGTCGACGGCTGCACATTGACGCCGGTGCGCGGCGGGTTGTTGTAGAGCATGACCGGCAGCTCGGTGGCACGCGCCACGGCCGTAAAGTGCTCGGCCAGTTCGTCCTGCGTCGGCTGCACGAAATACGGCGTGATCAGCAGCGCGAGATCGACCTGCAGCGATTGCGCCACCTGCGTCAGCCTGATCGAGCCGCGCGTGGTGACGCCGCCCGTGCCGGCGTACACGGGTACCCGGCCGGCCACGGCATCCATCGTCGTCTCCAGCAGGCGCACGTGCTCGTCGTAGTCGAGCGAGAAGAACTCGCCCTGGCTGCCGGCCACCGAAATGCCGTCCACGCCGCAGGCGATGTAGTCGTCGATCAGCTCGCGCAAGCGGCCGGTATCCAGCCTCTCGCCGTCGCCGAACGGCGTCGCCACCGCCGGCACCACTCCGTGGAATTTCTCGTTCATGCCGTTCATGCTCTTTTCCTTGCGTTGTCCAGACGTATCGAATCGATCGGATCGGCGCGGCCACCCCGCCGGCCGCGTCACACCCCCAGGTAGCGGCGGCTCAGCTCGCCGTCGCCGCGCAACGCCGCCGAGCCGCCGGTCCACACCACCCGGCCCTTCTCCAGGATGTAGTGGCGGTCGGCGATCCGGCACAGCGCCTCGACGTTCTTGTCGATCACCAGGATCGCCTGCCCCGCTTCCTTCAACAGCGACAGGCAGCGCCAGATCTCGGCCCGGACGATAGGCGCCAGCCCTTCGGTGGCCTCGTCCAGTACCAGCAGCCGCGGATTGGTCATCAGCGCGCGGCCGATCACCATCATCTGCTGCTCGCCCCCGGACAGCAGCGAGGCCGGGCTGTGCAGCCGCTCGGCCAGCCGGGGAAACAGTTCGAGCACCTTGCCCAGCACCCAGGGATCGGCGCTGCCGGCGCGGTTGGCGGCCGCCGCCACCAGGTTCTCGCGCACCGTCAGGTTCGGGAACACCTGCCGCCCCTCGGGCACCAGGCCCAGCCCGCGCTGGGCGATGCGGTAGGCCGGCAGGCCGGCGATCGGCGCGCCGTCGAACTCGATGCGGCCGGCAGCGGGCCGCACGATGCCCATGATGGAAGACACCGTGGTGGTCTTGCCCATGCCGTTGCGGCCAAGCAGCGTCACCACCTCGCCCTTGCCGATCTCCAGGCCGATGTCGAACAGCACCTGGCTGCCGCCGTAGCCGGCCCGCAGCCCGCTCACCTTCAGCATGGCTGGTCTCCCTCGCCCAGGTAGGCTTTGCGCACGCCCGCATCGGCGCGTACCTCGTCGCTGCTGCCGGCCGCGATCACGCGGCCCGAAACCAGCACCACCACGCGGTCGGCCAACGCGAACACGGCATCCATGTCGTGCTCCACCAGCACGATGGCCAGGCGGCCCTTGAGCGAGGCCAGCAGCGCCACCATGCGGGCCGATTCCTCCGGCCCCATGCCTGCCATCGGCTCGTCCAGCAGCAGCAGGCGCGGCCGCGTGGCCAACGCCATCGCGATCTCGAGCGCCCGCTTCTCGCCGTGCGACAGCTCGGTGGCGACCACGCCCGCCCGGCCGGCGAGCCCCACCTGTTCCAGGAAGCCGAGCGCGGGCCGTGCCAGCGCCGGGTCGCGACTGGCGTTGCGCCACAGGCGAAAGCTGTGGCCGGCCTGCGCCTGCACCGCCAGCGCCACGTTCTGCCAGGCCGTGAACTCGCCGAAAATGCTCGTGATCTGGAACGAACGCGCGAAGCCGCCCAGCGCGCGCGCATGGGCCGGCAGGCGGGTCACGTCGCGCCCCGCGAATACGATGCGGCCGGAATCCGGCGCGAGCTCGCCCGACAGCTGGGTGATGAGCGTAGTCTTGCCCGCGCCGTTCGGGCCGATGATGGCGCACAACTCGCCGTCGGCCACGCGCAGGCTGAAATCGTCGGTGGCGACCACGCCGCCGTAGCGCTTGCACAGCCCTTCCACCAACAGGAGCGGTTCAGCCATGGCGGCGCTCCCCCAGCGCGGCCACGGCGCCGAAAATGCCCTTCTTGGCGTACAGGATCACGATCAGCAGCAGGATTCCGAGCAGCAGTTGCCAGTGCTCGGTATAGCCCGACAGGCCGGTTTCCAGCAGCAGCAGTGCCGCGGCGCCGAACACCGGCCCGATCAGGCTGCCCATGCCGCCCAGGATGACCATGATCATCAGCTCGCTGGAGCGCGTCCAGTGCATGATGGCGGGCGACACGAACAGGTTCTGGTTGGCCAGCAGGAACCCGGCCAACCCGCACATCGTGCCCGACAGCACGAAAGCCGCCAGCCGGTAGCGGAACACGGCGATGCCGATCGCGCCCACGCGGCGCTCGTTCTGGCGGGCCGCGCGCAGCACCATGCCGAAGCGCGACTCCACCAGCCGCGATCCCAGCAGCAGCGTGGCCGCCAGCACGGCGAACACCGCGTAATACAGCGCGAGCCCGTCACTCAGATCGAGCCAGCCGCCGAAATCGCTGTTCGACATGATGTTGAGGCCGTCCTCGCCGCCGTAGGTGTTCAGGCTGGTGGCGATGAAGTAGATCATCTGGCCGAAACCCAGCGTGATCATGATGAAGTGGATGCCGGCCGTGCGCAGCGAGATCAGTCCGACGAACAGCGCGCACAGCGCCGAGCCGGCCAAGGCCGCGCCGAGCTGGACGAAGCCGTTGTCGATGCCGTGGTACGACAGGATCGCCACGGCGTAGGCGCCGATGCCCACGTAGCCGGCATGGCCGAAGCTGACCAGCCCGCCGTAGCCCAGCACGAGGTCGAGGCTGACGGCAGCCACGGCCAGGATCATGATGCGGACGGCGACATCGAGAAAGTACGGCGCATCGAGCAGCCGTGCCACGGCCGGCATCAGGGCCAGCGCGAGCAGCAGCAGGGTGAGAACGGCCGGGCGCAACGCCGGCCGGCGCAGGATCGCGGCCATGGCCTACCTCACCCGCGGCGGGAACAGGCCGCGCGGCCGGAAGAACAGCACCGCGGCCATGGCGACGTAGATCAGGATGGACGCCAGCGCCGGCCCCGCGCTCTCGGCCGCGGCCGGCGACAGCAGCAACTGCAGCAGCGGGCGCAGGAAGACGCGGCCGGCGGTGTCGATGATGCCGATCATCAGCGCGCCGATAAAGGCGCCGCGTACCGAGCCGACACCGCCGATCACGATCACCGCCAGAGCCAGGATCAGGATCTTGTCGCCCATGCCCGGTTCGACCGACGAGATCGGCCCGGCCATCAGCCCGGCCAGCGCGGCCAGCATCGCGCCCAGGCCGAATACCGCCGTGTACAGCAGCCGGATGTTGACGCCCAGCGCGCCGATCATCACCCGGTTGCTGGCGCCGGCGCGGATCAGCATGCCGAGCCGCGTATGGCCGATCAGCAGGTACAGCAGCAGTGCCGCCGCGAGCCCGACCGTCAGGATGGCGAGCCGGATGGTGGGATACGGCACGCCGGGCAGGACCTGCACCTGGCCCGACAGGAAATCCGGCAGCGGCGCGTTGATGGCGCCGGGGCCCCAGATGATCCGGATCAGCTCGTTGGAGATCAGCAGCACCGCGAAAGTGGCCAGCACCTGGTCGAGATTGCTGCGCTGGTACAGCTTGCGGAACACGGCCACCTCCACCAGCACGCCCAGCGCCAGCGCGCCGACCAGCGCCGCGGCCACAGCGAAGGCGAACGAGCCGCTCCACAGGTAGGCCGACGCGCACAGGTAGGCGCCCACCATGTACATGGCGCCATGCGCCAGGTTGATCAGGTTCATGATGCCGAACACCAGCGTCAAGCCGGCGGCCAGCAGGAACAGCGTCACCCCGAGCTGCACGCCGTTCAACAGCTGCTCGAGCACGATCAAATACTGCATGCGTTCTTCCTGGAAGCGTCCTGGAACCCTAGCGGGACCCCGCCGCGCCGCGGCCCGCTCGGGCCGCGGCGGCGGGCGGTCACTGCGTCTTGCATTCGGCGTAGTAGGCGTCCTTGTGCTTGGGCAACACCAGGGCCTCGGTCTTGCGGACATAGCTGCCGTCGGCGTCGGCGGCCACCTTGAACACGTAGTAGTCCTGGATCGGGAATTGATTCACGTTGAACGAGAACGAACCGCGCACGGACTGGAAGTCTGCCTTGCGCATCGCGGCCTGCAAGGCGGCCTGGTCGTCCAGCTTGCCGCCCGTGGCGCGCACCGCGCTGGCGATCAGGTTGATGGCGTCGTAGCTGGCGGCGGCATAGTCGGACGGCAGGTGGCCGTACTTGGCCCGGTAACTGGCCACGAAGGCCTGATTCCTCGGTATCTTGAGGTCGGGCGACCAGAACCCGCTGTCGTAGATGCCGGCGGCCGCCTTGCCGAGTGCCGGCAGCGTGGTCTCGTTGGCCGTGAACGAGGTATACACGGGCACCTCCAGCCCAGACTGCGCGTACTGCTTGAGGATCTGCACGCCCAGCCCGCCCGGGTAGAACATGAAGATGGCGCCCGGATTGGCGGCGCGGATCTGCGTGAACTCGGCCTGGTAGTCGGACTGGTCGAGCTTGGTGTAGACCTCGGCGGCGATCTTGCCTTTGTAGTAGCGCTTGAAGCCCTGGATCATGTCCTTGCCGGCGGCATAGTTGGGCGCCATCAGGTACACGTCCTGCACGTTCTTCTGCGCCAGGTACCGGCCCATCGCCTCGGGCGATTGGTCGTTCTGCCACGCGGTCGAAAAGAAGTTCGGCGCGCACATCTTGCCGGCGATCTGCGACGGCCCCGCGCTGGCGCTGACGAAGATCTTGCCCGAACGCACGATGGGCTGGTACATGGCCAGCATCACGTTGGAGAAAATCACGCCGGCCAGGAAATCGACGTCGTCGCGCTTGATCATGGTCTCGGTCAGCTGGCGGCCCACGTCGGGCTTGAGCTGGTCGTCGCCGAAAATGATCTGCACGTCCTGGCCCGCCATCTTGCCGCCCAGTTCGGCCAGCGCCAGTTCGGCGCCCTCCTTCATATGCTGGCCCATGACGCCGGCCGGTCCGGACAGCGTGGTAACGAAGCCGATCTTCACCGCCGCCTGCGCGGCCGCCGATGCGGCCAGGCCGCAGCCCAGGGCCAGGCCGGTAATCATGCTCTTCATGCTCATGACGTTCATCCTAGGTTGATTGCTACAAGATCGAATCGGCCGAACGCCGCCCGCCAGCCGCGGCCGGAGCGTCGCAACACAGGGGAAACCGCCTAGCGCGCGCGTGCCGCCCGCAGGGCGCCGAGCACGCGCTCGGGAGTAAAGGGCTGCTGCATGATTTGCGCGCCGAAGGGCTTGAGCGCGTCGTTGACTGCCACCCACAGCGCGCCGATGGCGCCGATGGTGCCTGCCTCGCCGATGCCCTTGGCGCCCAGGCGCGTGGTGGCTTCGGGCGTCTCGATATGGTCGACGTGGATGTCGGGCATCTCGCTGGCCATCGGCACCAGGTAGTCGGCCAGCGTCGCGTTGACCAGGCTGCCGCCGGCGTCGTAGATGCATTCCTCGTACAGCGCGGCGCCTATGCCCTGCACCACGCCGCCGCGCACCTGCTCGTCCACCAGCAGCGGATTGACCACGCGGCCGCAGTCGTCCACCGCCCAGTGGCCCAGCAGGCGGATGAAGCCCGTCTCGGGATCGAGCTCCAGGTAACTGCCCTGCACGCCGTTGGCCATGTAGTAGTGCTGGTGGTTGGCGACGTGGCTGGCCGCCACCTGCATCTGCGGCTGGAAATCGGCAGGCAGCGTGTCCTGCCGGAAGTAGCCGATGCGAGCGGCCTCGGCCACGCTCATGACCGTGCGGCCGGCGGCAGGCTCGACGACCTGGCCGCCTGCCACGTCGAGCCGGTCAGCGGGCACGCCGCTGATGGCCTCGGCTAGCGCCAGGATGGCCGCCTTCAACGCCAGCCCTCCCTTCAGCGCCGCCTCGCCGCCCACTGCCATGCCGCGCGAGCCCCAGGCGCCGCCGCCGTAAGGCGAACTGCGGCTGTCGCCCGACACCACGTCGACGTCTTCCAGGCCCACGCCCACCGCGGTGGCCACGATCTGCGCCAGGCCGGTCAACGTGCCCTGTCCCTGGTCGGTGCTGCTGGTGATGCAGCGGACCAGTCCCGACGGCTCCAGCTTCAGCACGCAGGCGTCCTGCACCGAGATGCGGGCATCGGACGGCCCGTAGTACGGCGGGCCGTAGGAGGTCTGTTCGACGAAGGTGGCCACGCCGATTCCGCGGTACACGCCGCGCTCGCGGGCCGCCGCCTGGTCGGCGCGCAGCGCGGCGTAGTCCATGTTGGCCACCAGCCGGTCCAGGCACTGCTGGAACGACACCGTTTCCATTTTCGAGCCGCCGGGCGTGGTGCACGGCAATGCCGACGCCGGGCGGAAATTGCGGCGCTTGAACGCGACAGGGTCTTCGCCCATGCGCGTGGCCGCCAGGTCCATCAGTACTTCGGTCACCGCGCACGCCAGCGGCATGCCGACCCCGCGGAACATGCCGATCAGGTTCTTGTTGACGTACACGCTGCGGGTGCGGGCCTGGTAGCAGGAGAAGTCGTACGGCGCGCCGGCCATCGTGATCGCCATCATTCCTTCGGCGATGTTGAAGCGCAGCGGCATGCCGTAGGCGCCGATGGCAGCCAGGTCGTCGAACGCCATGGCCGTGATGCGGCCCTCGGCCGACACCGCGATGCGCGCCTCGATGGTGTGCTCGCGCGCATGCGCATCGGCCAGGAAGGCCTCCATGCGGTCGGCGCAATACTTCACCGGCACCCCGGCCAGGCGGCTGGCCGCCGCCACCGCCAGTTCCTCGGCATACACATTGATCTTGACGCCGAAGCCGCCGCCGACGTCGGGGGCGATCACGCGCACCTTGTGTTCCGCGATGTCCAGGTGCTTGCTGAACACGTCCTGCATCTGGAACGGCGATTGGTGCGAGTGGTAGACCGTGAGCGAACCTTCGCTGGGATCGTAGTCGGCGATCAGGCCGCGCGCCTCCAGGCTGACGCCCGTCTGGCGCTCGAAGCGAAAGGTGTGGCCCACCACGCAGGCGGCGGCATCGAAGGCGGCCGCGCAGTCGCCCTGGTCGATCGCGAATTCGAACGCCAGGTTGCCGTCCAGCTCCGGATGGATGGCCGCCGCGCCATCGGCCGCGGCCGCCTCGGCATCCAGCACCGCCGGCAAGGCTTCCCATTCGATGTCGATCTGCTCGGCGCCGTCCTCGGCCTCGGCGCGCGAGGCGGCCAGCACCGCCGCCACCGGCTGGCCCTGCCATACCGCGCGCTCCAGCGCCAGCGGGTACTGCGGCGCAGACCGATGCCCGGCACGATGGGCGGCCACCGCCACGAAGGGCTGGCACAGCGCGGCCAGGTCGACGCCGGTGATGACGCGCGTCACGCCAGGCACCGCCAGCGCGCGGGAGGCGTCGATCGATACGATGCGCGCATGCGCATGCGGGCTGCGCACGAAGCACAGGTGCTGCATGCGTGGCAGGCTGATGTCGGCCACATAGCGGCCGCGGCCGTGCAGCAGCCGCCGGATGCCGAGCCGCGGCGCGCGCCGGCCCACCAGCGAACCGGGAGCATCCAGCAGGTTGGGGGCGTCGGTGAGTTTCATCGCGCTTCGCTCCGATGGTCGCCGCGCCGGGCCATGACCGCCTCGATGGCGTCGACGATGGCCTGGTAGCCCGTACAGCGGCAGAAGTTGCCGGAGATGTGCTCGCGGATCTCGGCGCGCGTCGCGCGCACGCCGGACTCGAGCAGTTCATGGGCGGTCAGCAGCATGCCGGGCGTGCAGAAGCCGCACTGGGCGGCGTTGCGGCGCGCGAACTCCTCCTGCAGCGCCCTGAGCACGCCGCGTTCGGACGCGCCCTCGATGGTCTCCACGCAGCGGCCGCCGGCCTGCGCGGCCAGCGTCAGGCAGCCACGCACCACGGCGCCGTCGAGCAGCACCGAACAGCCGCCGCACACGCCGTGTTCGCAGCCCAGATGCGTGCCGGTCAGGCCCAGTTCGTCGCGCACCATGTCGGCCAGGTGCTGGCGCGCGCGCACCCTGCACTGCATCGGCCTGCCGTTGACCACGGTATGGATTTCGACCATGAAGGCCGGCTCGGCCGGCAAATCGGCCGATATGCCGGCCGGCGCGTCGTGGAGGTTCATTGCGGCATCCGTTGATTGAGCGTGGCGAGCGCGCGGCGCGTCAGCGTCACGGCCAATTGCCGGCGCGTGGCCGCGCTGCAGCCCGGGGTATCGGTGGGGTCGATGTCCGCTGCCACGGCATCGTCGACTCCGCCGAGATCGCCGGGGTCGGCCGGCAGCGGCACCGGCCGGCCGGCAAGCAGGGCCGACACGCGGGGCGCCACCCGCGGCCGGTCGGTACAGCCGAAATACACCACCCGCGCCTGCCGGATCCGCGCGTCCTGCACCGTGGCCTGCACCGCCAGCCCGGCCAGCGCGAAATCGCCGGCGCGCCGGCTCAGTTCCGCCACGGCATGCAGTTCGCCCTCGCCCCGCACGGGGAAGCGCACCTCGACGATGAGTTCGCCCGTTTCCAGCGCGGTTTCGAGCAGGCCGCGGAAAAAATCGCCGGCCGCGATCTCGCGGAGCCCATTCGGACCGGCCACTACGACCACGCCGCCCAGCGCCACCGTACAGGCGGGCATCTCGGCCGCCGGATCCGAATAGGCCAGGCTGCCGCCGAAGGTGCCGCGATTGCGGATGGCCGCATGCCCCACATAGCCGATGGCTTCGCGCAGCAAGGGCGCGTGGCGCTCCACCAGCGGCGAGCGCATCAGCTCCACGTGCCGCGTCAGCGCGCCGATGCGCAGCGTGGCGCCGTCGCCGGCCAGCGCGATGCCCTTGAGCTCATCCAGGCCGCCGATGTCGACCAGGCACTCGGGCGCGGCGATGCGCATGCTCAGCCCGGCGAGCAGGCTCTGCCCGCCGGCCAGCGGCACGGCGCCGCCCTCGTACCGGCCGAGCAGCGCGAGCGCATCGGGCAGAGAGGCGGGGCGGACGTACTGGAACTGCGGAAACTTCATGCGATGATCCTGGAAGTGGCGCGATGGACCCCGGAGCCGACGTGGCGGCGCGAGACCGGCACAGGCAGATTAGAGACGCCGCCACCGCCGGGCAAATATTTTGTGCAGATGGGCCAATAAGCGGTTTTTATTAAGCGGCGTTCGATCGGCATGCCGCGCTTCGGCGCGCGCATCCTTGATAATCCGTGCCTATCGGGCAATCCGCAATCGGTATTGGAGCGCCGGCGCGAAGTCTCTTAGGCTTCGCACTGCAGCCGACGCGCGTCGCACGCACGGCGGCCTTCATACGAATCCTCAAGCGAGAACGCCATGGCAAAACTACGTCACGTCGCGATAATGGTGCCGGACCCCGAAAAGACGGCAAAATTCTTCATGGACACATTCGGCATGGAGCAGGTCGGCACCACCGAATCGCCGCTGTCGACCGGCGTATTCCTGTCGGACGGCACCATCAATCTGGCGGTCCTCAACTTCAAGGACGATCGCTCGGCCGGCGTGCCCGGCGGCAAGGATTCGATCTGCATCAACCATATCGGCTTCTGGGTCGACGATCTGAAGGAAATCGACGCGCAGATCACCGGCAACGGCGGCGCGCTGATGCTCGGCCTGCCCGACGATCCCGACGACCGCAAGGAACTGTTCTACGAAGTGAAGTACAAGAATCCCGACGGCATCATCATCGACGTCAGCGCGCACGGCTGGGTGGGTGCCAAGCTTTGAGCGCAACATACCGATGACTTCTTCCGCCATGCCGGGCAATGCCCTGCCGGCCGCGCTGCGCGAGCTGGGCGGCCTGCTGCGGGCGCCCGGACCGATCTCGCCGCCGGCCGGCCTCGAGCGCGACCGCGACGTCTTCGTATTCGAACTGCGCGCCCTGTTCTTCTCGCAATGGCTGGCGCTTGGCGCGGCCAGCGCGATGGCGGCGCCCGGCGCCCGCGCCGCCTACGAAACAGGCCCCCGATCCTATCTCGCCGTGCGCGACACCGGCGGCGAGCTGCGCGTATTCCGCAACCGCTGCCCCCATGCCGGCCACGTGCTGTTCGAAGACGGCGACTCCGTCGCGTCCGACCAACTGGTGTGCAAATACCACGGCTGGCGCTTCGCGCTCGACGGCCGGGCCGCCCTGCTGCCCCACCTCCCCGAATCCGCCCGCGCGACAGGCATCGCGCTCGAGCCGTTGCCGATCGCGTGCCGCCACGGGCTGCTATTCGTGGATCCGCGCAGCAGCGAAGACCGCTTCGGCGAGGCGCCGCGGCTGCAGGCGCCGGCATGGATGGAGCATGCGGCGGCCGGCGCCCACGGCACCGCTCCGACGGCGGCCAATTGGAAGACCCTGTACTGGCGCGTGCCCGCCCTGCTGGCGCGGCTGCTCGGCGTGGAAGAAGCCGGGCTGCAATGGCAGCGCCTGGATACGCTCGGTTTTCTTGCCCATGCCGGCGCCGATGCCGTGCTGCTGCGCCTGAGCCCGCGTGGCAGCCAGGACACCGCCGTGCGGGCCGATTGGCTGCATGCGCCGCAGGCCGGGCCCGCCGCCGATACGGCGCCGCCCGCGCCCGCTGCAGGGCCTCGTTCCGGCGCCGACGGCCACCGTGCCGGGCGGCCCTCTCCGGACGCCGCCCATGCCTGGCTCGCGCAACAGACGGCTGCGGTCCTGGCCGACGCGGCCCCGGCGCCGCGCGCTTTCTTCGACTGGTACTGGAACGCCCTCGGCGCCCCGACCCACTGACTCGAGTCTTTCCATGGAACTCACCGGCGAACAACTCCTCAGCCAGCCACGGCAGGTGGTCTGGCAGTGCCTGAACGACCCCGACGTGCTCAAGGCCTGCGTGCCCGGCTGCGAAAGCCTGGAGCGCACCGCCGACCACGAATACCGCGTGGTCATGCTGGCGGCCATCGGGCCTGTCAAGGCACGCTTCAACGGCACGCTGCGCCTGTCCGACCTCCAGCCCCCGGCCTCGTACAGCCTGGCCTTCGAAGGCGCCGGCGGCGCGGCGGGCTTCGGCAAAGGCGGCGCCCGCGTGGCGCTGGCCGAACGCGACGGCGGCGGCACGCTGCTCCAATACCAGAGCAGCGCCCAGGTGGGCGGCAAGCTGGCGCAGATCGGCTCGCGGCTGATCGGCGCAGTGGCAAAGAAACTCTCCGACGAATTCTTCGAACGCTTCCGGGCCGAACTTGAGCGCCGCGTGCCCGCCGTGGACGCCTGAGCCGGGCCGCCGTCGCAATAGGCAGTGCCTTCGCCCGCGCTCTGCCCGACCGCAGCCGGGCTGCCGGACGGCCCCGCCCACGCGCATTGGCACCATTTGTGTTTGCCCCGGACCGGCCTATACTATCGCTCTGGACGCAGGGGTCCTGCCGGCGCAGCCGCGCCGCGGGTGAGAAAAACCCTTCGAACCTGTACGGATAATGCCGATGCAGGGAGCGTTTCCGGCGGAATCCTACAGGGTTCCAGCAGCACGGCCGCCCACGGCCCGCCGCATGCCGCCCACCCGGCCGGCTTCGGTGCTCCTCCGGAAATTCCTTCCTTCGTTCGGCTCCGGAAAACTTTTCTTGGAGCGCCGATGAACGCCAACCCGAAATTCCTGGCCGCGACGGCCCACGTCGACGAAGCCGCGGTGCAGCCGCTGCCGAAGTCCCGCAAGATCTACGAACAGGGCTCGCGCCCCGACATCCGCGTGCCGTTCCGCGAGATCGAGCAGTCGACCACGCCCACCATGTTCGGCGGCGAAGCCAACCCGCCCATCACCGTCTACGACACCAGCGGCCCCTACACCGACCCGGCCGTCAAGATCGACATCCGCTCCGGCCTGCCGGCGCTGCGCGAAGCCTGGATCGCCGAACGCGGCGATACCGAACAGCTGCCCGGCCCCAGCAGCGCCTACGGCCAGGAACGCCTGAACGACCCGAAGCTGGCCGAACTGCGCTTCAACCTGCACCGCAAGCCGCGCCGCGCGCGCGCCGGCGCCAACGTGTCGCAGATGCACTACGCGCGCCGCGGCATCATCACGCCCGAGATGGAATTCGTCGCGATCCGCGAGAACGTGCGCCGCGACGCCTACCTGGAATCGCTGCGCAACGCCGGCCCGCAAGGCCAGCGCATGTTCGAGCTGCTGTCGCGCCAGCATCCCGGCCAGTCGTTCGGCGCCGCGATCCCGGCCCGCATCACCCCCGAGTTCGTGCGCGACGAAGTGGCGCGCGGCCGCGCCATCATCCCGGCCAACATCAACCACCCGGAAATCGAGCCGATGGCCATCGGCCGCAATTTCCTGGTCAAGATCAACGCCAACATCGGCAACTCGGCCGTCACCTCCTCCATCGCGGAAGAGGTGGAAAAAATGACGTGGTCGATCCGCTGGGGCGGCGACACCGTGATGGACCTGTCCACCGGCAAGCACATCCACGAAACCCGCGAGTGGATCATCCGCAACTCGCCGGTGCCGATCGGCACGGTGCCGATCTACCAGGCGCTGGAAAAGGTCGACGGCAAGGCCGAGGAACTCACCTGGGAAATCTTCCGCGACACGCTGATCGAACAGGCCGAACAGGGCGTGGACTACTTCACCATCCACGCCGGCGTGCGCCTGGCGTTCATCCCGATGACGGCGCGCCGCATGACGGGCATCGTCTCGCGCGGCGGCTCGATCATGGCCAAGTGGTGCCTGGCCCACCATCGCGAGAGCTTCCTGTACGAGCACTTCGAAGACATCTGCGACATCATGAAGGCCTACGACGTCAGCTTCTCGCTGGGCGACGGCCTGCGTCCGGGCTCGATCTACGACGCCAACGACGAAGCCCAGCTGTCCGAGCTCAAGACCCTGGGCGAGCTGACCACCGTCGCCTGGAAGCATGACGTGCAGACCATGATCGAGGGCCCCGGCCACGTGCCGATGCACCTGATCAAGGAAAACATGGACCTGCAGCTCGAACAGTGCCACGAGGCGCCCTTCTACACGCTCGGCCCGCTGACCACCGACATCGCCCCCGGCTACGACCACATCACCTCGGGCATCGGCGCCGCCATGATCGGCTGGTACGGCACCGCGATGCTGTGCTATGTGACCCCGAAGGAACACCTGGGCCTGCCCAACAAGAAAGACGTCAAGGACGGCATCATCACCTACAAGATCGCCGCCCACGCCGCCGACCTCGCCAAAGGCCACCCCGGCGCGCAGATCCGCGACAACGCGCTTTCCAAGGCCCGCTTCGAGTTCCGCTGGGAAGACCAGTTCAACCTCGGCCTCGACCCGGACACGGCGAAGGACTTCCACGACGAGACCCTGCCCAAGGACTCGATGAAGGCCGCCCACTTCTGTTCCATGTGCGGCCCGCACTTCTGCAGCATGAAGATCACGCAGGACGTGCGCGACTACGCCGAGCAGCAGGGCGTGAGCGAAGCCGAGGCGCTGAAGAAGGGCATGCAGGAGAAAGCGGTCGAGTTCGTGAAGAAGGGCGCCGAGATCTACCACAGATCGTAGGCCGTAGCGCGCGGTATCGGCCCCGTCCCATCCGGCCGGGGCCGGTTCCGCCGCGCCCGCCAGAAGACACTCAACCGGAATCCGCCATGAGCACCACGCAAGACCCTCTTATCATCGCCGGCAAGCCGTACCACTCGCGCTTGCTGGTCGGCACCGGAAAGTACAAGGACTTCGACCAGACCCGCCAGGCCATCGAGGCCAGCGGCGCGCAGATCGTCACCGTCGCCATCCGCCGCGTCAACATCGGCCAGCACGCCGGCGAACCCAGCCTGCTGGAGTACCTGCCCCCCAGCCGCTACACCCTGCTGCCCAACACCGCCGGCTGCTACACCGCCGACGATGCCGTGCGCACCCTGCGCCTGGCGCGCGAACTGCTCGACGGCCACGACCTCGTCAAGCTCGAAGTGCTGGGCGACAGCCACACGCTGTTCCCCAACATGCCCGAAACCCTCAAGGCCGCGGAAACCCTCGTCAAGGAAGGCTTCAAGGTCATGGTCTACTGCACCGACGACCCCATCCAGGCCCGCATCCTGGAAGACATCGGCTGCGTGGCCGTGATGCCACTGGCGTCGCTGATCGGCTCCGGCATGGGCATCCTGAATCCGTGGAACCTGCGGCTGATCATCGACCAGGCTCGCGTGCCGATCGTCGTCGACGCCGGCGTCGGCACCGCCTCCGACGCCGCCATCGCGATGGAACTGGGCTGCGACGCCGTGCTGATGAACACCGCCATCGCCGCCGCCAACGACCCGGTCCTGATGGCCAGCGCGATGAAAAAAGGCATCGAGGCCGGCCGCGAGGCCTTCCGCGCGGGGCGCATGCCCAAGAAGCTGTACAGCGCGTCGCCCAGTTCGCCGATGACGGGGCTGATTCAGCAGAAGACGGCGTAATGCCTGCAACGCCGCTGCCCATGCGGCGTTTACCGCGCGATCGCCGCACCATCCGCGGCGTTTTTTTGTCTGCGCGGGGAATGAATCCCCACCGCCCGCCCGGGCCCCTGCCCGGCAGCAGCAGATTCGGCGCGCCCCCGGGTCGGGAACAGGCCCGCGGGGATACACTTGAAGGAGCCAAGCCGGGCGCGATTGCTTACCATGGCAGTACGCCAGTTCCCAGCAGGCACGATACCCATGGCTTCCAGACGACGCCCCGGCGGCACCGCCGGCTTGGCAAGAAAGTCCACCGAGCTGGCCTTGGCCACGCCGCAGGTGATGGCGCATCGCATGATGCGGATGGCGCTGGCGGGCACGCAGTTGTCCGAGCGCGACCGTAAAGAATTCAATTTGATGGGGATGGAAAAGCTCGGCGCCTTCACGGCTGCCTACAATGCCATGGCCTGGGCAAGCCTGGCCAGCAGCCAGACGCTGGCAATGCAAATGTGGCTGGCCTGGTGCACCCCTTGGATGGGAAACCGGGGCGCCAACCGGCTCGCGCAGCAGATGCAGCAGGCTGCCGTGAGCATTCTGAGCAAGGGCCTGGCGCCCGCCCATGCCAAGGCCACCGCCAATGCCCGCCGTTTGGCGGCGACGCCGCTGGTGGCGGCGCCGCGGCGCCGCACCCGCGCCTGAGACCGCCGGCGCCTCAATCCACCGTAGCGCCGGATTCCTTGACGATGGCTTTCCACTTCGGCACTTCCTTCTCCAGCAGCGCGCGCAGCTGCTCGGGGCCGCCGGGTTGGAGCTGGATCTCGTGCCCTTCGTAGAACTGCTTCTCGGCCGGTTGCGCCAGGCAATTCAGGATGGCCGTGCTGAGCTTGTCGATGATGGGCTTGGGCGTGCCGGCCGGCGCCAGCACCGCGTGCCAGGTTGCGACGCTGTAGCCGGGCGCGACAGTTTCGGCAACGGTGGGCACGTCGGGGATCGAACCGATCCGCCTGTCGCCCGTCACTGCCAGCGCGCGCAGCTTGCCGGTCTTGACCTGCGGCAGCACGTTGGTGGAGTTGTCGAACATCGCGTCGATCTGGCCGCCCAGCAGATCGGTCATGGCCGGGCCGCTGCCCTTGTAGGGCACGTGGACGAAATCGATATTGGTCATCGACTTGAACAGCTGGCCCGTCAAGTGCAGTGAGGAACCGTTGCCGGAAGAGCCGACGCGTATGGCGCCGGGATGGGCCTTGGCGTACGCGACGAACTCCTGCACGGTCTTGACGGGCAGGTTCTTCGTATTGACCACCAGCACCAGCGGCGTCGCGCCGATCAGCGCAACGGGCGCAAAGTCCTTGATGGGATCGTAGTCCAGCTTGGGATACAGGCCGGCGTTGATCGCATGGGTGCCGAGCGAGCCTTCGACCAGGGTATAGCCGTCGGGCGCCGCCTTCGCCACGTAGGTGGTGCCGATCACGCCGCCCGCGCCGGCGCGGTTTTCCACGATGAAGGGCTGGCCCAGTGCGGGCTGCAGGCATTGTCCGACGCGCCGCGCGATCAGGTCCACCGGCGTGCCGGCGGGATAGGGCGAAACGTAGGTCACCGGGCGCGTGGGCCAGGCGGCCTCTTGCGCATGCGCCGGCAGGCACGCGGCGGCGAGGCTCAGCGCGGCGCCGAGAAAGAATGCTTGCCTGGAACGGATCGGAATGGCCATGGCGGTAAGTCCTGAATAGGGAAGTGTTGGAAGAAACCGGCGCGCCGCTACAAGAGCGCGACGCAGGCCGGCGAAGGAGAGCGCAGGCGCAGCGCCTCGCGCAAGGCGCCGCTGTCCCGGTCGACATCGAAACGCCGGATGTCGTCGGAGCCGTGCGCGGCGACCCACAGCGACGATCCGTCGCCGCTGATCTGCATGAAGCGGGGCGAGCGCCCTGCTTCCGCCGTCCATCCCTGCGGCTGCAGGTCGAGGCCGTCCGGCGCAACGGCGAACACCGCGACGGCGTCCTGGCCGCGATTGGATACGTAAAGGTGGCGGCCATCGGGCGCAATGCAGATGGCGGCGCCGATGTTCCTGTCCTGGTAGCGCGGCGGCAGCGCGCTGCGCACGGCAAGGCGGCCCAGCCTGGCCTGCCGCGCCGACCACTCGTAGACGCCCACGCTGGAATCCAGCTCGTGGACCACGTAGGCGATCGGCAGGAAGGGATGCCAGGCGATGTGCCGCGGCCCGGCCGCCGGTGGCGCCTCGGCACGCCCGGCGACCTCGATGGCGCCCGCACGGGCGTCGAAGGCGCAGATCCAGATGACGTCGCAGCCGCGATCCGGCACCAGCACGAAACGTCCGTCGGGAGAAAAGCTGATCTGGTGCGGCTGGCTGCCGGTCTGCGAAGGCAGCGGCCCAGGCGGCGCCGACAGGCTCACGACGCCCGTGAGTTCCTGCATGGCTCCCACGGCCGACAGGCCTATCATGGAAACCTGGCCGCTGCCGAAATTGGCGACCAGCAGCGTGTCGCCGCCCGGGTCGCAGGCCAGGTGCAGGGTGCTGGAACCTCCGGTGGCCAGCGTGGACTCGAGCTCGAGCCGCCCTTCGTCGGCATCCAGGGCCAGCGCGCTGACGTAGGCTTCGTCGGCATGGCCTACGTACACCGTCCGCCGCGCGGGATGCACGGCGAACCAGGCGGGGTTGGACATGGCCACTTCGGCCAGCGCCACGCAGCGGCCATCGGCGCCGATCTCCAGCAGGCTCGCCCCGCGCGCCCTGCCCTCCCGCTTCGGGGCCGTGAACCCTCCCGCCAGCAGCCGGATGCCGTGTTGCGTACCGCGCCGCCCCGCTGTGGCGTGGCCTTGAATTCGAAGTATCTGTTCCATCGGATCCGCTGTCTCCCTGCGGAAGCACGATGTTACCCAGGAGATGCTCCAGTTTGTTCGCATATATCTCGATCCAACCGCGAGCAAAACTCAAGGATCGGGTATAGTCGTCCGGCCGTATCTACCCGCAGCGCGCCATCGCCGAAGATTCCCGCCGTGAAGCTCCAATACCTCCATACCCTGTCGGTCGTCATCGCCAAGGGCAGCCTTACGGCCGGGGCCCAGGAAGTCAACCTGTCGACCAGTGCGGTCAGCCTGCAGATGCGCCAGCTGGAAGAGTATTTCCGGCAGCCGCTGTTCGACCGCTCCGGCCGCAGCATCCGGCCCACCGAGTTCGCGCGGGCGCTGGCGGCCACCGCCGAGCGCGCGATGGGCGAGATCGAGGCCATGCGCGACAGCCGCAGCCTGTCGCCGGCCGGGCGCGTGCGCCTGGGCATTACCGAATCCGTCGAAGCGACGCTGTTCCCGCGCGCCTATGCGACCCTGCGCCGGCGCACGCCGCAGATCGAATTGCAGGTGCGCCGGGGCCACACCGCTTCGCTGCTGCAATCGATCAAGGCGGGGGAACTGGACATCGCGCTGCTCGTGCGGCCTACGGGCGGCATCACGCGGCAGCTGGCGTGGTCGGAACTGTGGCGGCAGCCGTTCGTGCTGGTGGTCCCGCGCGACGCGCAGGTGTCGACGGCGAAAGCGGCGTTGCGGGCATACCCCTGGATCCGCATCTCCCGCCAGCTCATCACCGGGCGCCTGGCGGCGCGTTATGTGGACGCGTTGATACCGCACTGCCCGGCGCTGGTCGACCTGGAGAACATCGACTGCGCGGTGGCGCTGGTGGCCGAAGGCGTGGGCGTGGCGGTGCTGCCCAAGCTGCGCCCGGAATTGCTCGATGCCTATCCGGTGCGCGAGATCGCGCTCGGGTCGTCGGCGCCGACCCGCCAGCTGATGCTGGTCAAGCGGCGCGCCGACGAAGACAACCGCCGCGTCCTGCTGGTCGAGGCGGCATTCGAAGAGGCGGTTTCGGCCTTCCGCGCATAGGCGGTCAGCGGTCGCAGCGGATCCTGTCGATCAACGCGCGATCGAGCTCCATGCCCCAACCCGGCAGTTCGGACAGCGTGAGCTTGCCGTCCGCGATCCTGGGGGGATTCTCGATGAGGGCGTGGTACAGCGGATCGCGGTTGGGCTGCATGACTTCCACGTACAGCCCGTTCGACACCGAGGCGGCCAGCGCGGCGCCGACCTGCGTTTCCAGGTGCGGATAGATGCCGACGCCGAACAGCGCGGCCGTCGCGGCCACCTTGCGCCATTCGGTGGGGCCGCCGCTCCAGCTGGGGTCGAAATTGCAGACGTCGATCGCATTGGCGACCAGCAGGTCGCGGCAGCCCGCGCCCGTCACCTCGCTTTGGCCGGCGGCGACGCGCACGCCCGTGATCGCGCGCAGGCGCGCCAGGTCCCGCATGTCGTTCTGCCAATGGCAAGGCTCTTCCAGCCAATGGATGTCCAGGTCTTCGACCAGCCTGGCGAAGCGCACCGCCTCGTCGAAGCTGTAGCCCTGGTTCGGATCGGGGATCAGCCAGAAGCCGTCGCCGGCGCCCTCGCGCGCCGCGCGCACCCGCAGCGCATCCTGTTCGGGCGACAGGCGGCCGATCTTCAGCTTGCAGCCGGCGAAGCCCTGGCGCCTGAGCATGGCCATCTCGTCGTGCACGATCTGCAGGTCGTTGCCGTCGTTGTAGTAGGCCCCCATCGCCACCGCCGGCACCTCGTCGCGCATGCCGCCCCACAGGCGGTGCAGCGGCAGGCCCACGGCCTTGCCCACGGCGTCCCACAAGGCCGCGTCGACGCAGGCGATGGCGCGTATGGGCATGCGCCGGTCGCGCAGGAAATCGCGGGTGATGGGGTACATCGCCTCCCAGCAGGCCTCGACATGGAAGGCGCTGCGGCCCTTGAGCCGGGGAAGGATTTCTTCTCCGATCAGGCGGACGATCTCGGGCTGGCCGCGATCCTCGTTGTTGCTGAAGCACTCGCCGACGATGCCCTCGGCCGTATGGACGCGCGTAAGGACCGTGGCGCGGGCGTTCACCACCACGGTGCCTGCCTTGAGCGGCTTGGGCAACGGCATTCTCAGGGGTATGGCCTCGATTCGTTCGATGGTGAGATTCATGATGGTCGGGCTGCCTGTCTTGCGATGTTTCGATGCGGAGCGCGGCCGCGCCGCGGCGCGCCGTCCGGACAGCGGATGATATGCCCCGACGCTCCTGCAAGGTTCGCGTATTCCTCGTAGCAAGCTCGAGAAATACTTGACGATCGGAGCGTTCGCGCTTGACAGTCCGTGCAATCGGCAACACGATAAAAATGGCATTCAGGTCTATCCAATGAACAACATCGTCCTCACCGTTCACGAAGGTTGGGCGCACCTTCGAATCGCGCGCCCGGAAAAACGCAATGCGCTCGATTCGCCCATGCGGCTGGCGCTGCTCGAACATCTGGCGGCGCTGTCGGGGCAGGCGCGCGCCATCGTGCTCACCGGCGCCGACGGCTGGTTCTGTTGCGGCGCCGACCTGAAGGAACGGGCGCAGCGCGCGGCGCAGGGGCTGCCCGATGTCACCGCGCCGGAAGGCATCGAGCTGGCCTGCACCATCAAGACTTTTCCGGGCGTGGTGATCGCCGCGGTCAACGGCCTGACACTGGGCTACGGCGTGAACCTGGTCAATTGCTGCGACCTGGCCATCGCGGCCGACGGCGCCGAGTTCGGCCTGCCCGAGGTGCAGGCCGGCGGCTTCGCGAGCATGTCGGCCGCCACCGGCCAGTTGTCCGGGATCAACCGCAAGCGCATCGGCTGGCTGCTGTACAGCGCCGAACGCCTGCCGGCGGCCACCGCGGCCACCTGGGGCCTGGTCAACGAGGTCGTGGCGCCCGACGCCCTGGCCGCCCGCGCCGAAGCCCTCGCGCGCAGGATCGCGTCGTTCGAGCCCGCCGCGGTCAGGGAAACCAAGGCCGCGCTCGCCCAGGTGCCCGACGCCCGGCACGCCGATTGGCGCGCCGCCATGGAAGACGGGCAAACGGTGGCCGCGCGCATCCGCCAGGCCCGCGCCGCGACCTGACCCCGGCCACGTCCCGCCAACATTCCACACGAACAAGTCCTCACATGTCACTTCCACTCAACGGCTATCGCATCCTCGACCTCACCAACGTCCTGTCCGGCCCGTTCTGCTGCCATCAGCTGGCCCACATGGGCGCGGAGGTCATCAAGGTGGAGAACCGCAAGGGCGGAGACCTCGCGCGCCAATTGGGCGCCGATCCCGAACTCATCAAGCGCTTCATGGGCATCTCGTACCTGGCGCAGAACGCCGGCAAGCGCTCCGTCACCATCGACCTCAAGCAGGAGAAAGGCAAGGCGCTGTTCCGCCGGCTGGTGCGGACGGCCGATGTCGTGGTCGAGAATTTCCGGCCCGGCGTCATGACGCGGCTGGGCCTGGGCTACGAAGACCTGCTGAAGGACAATCCGCGTCTGGTCTACTGCGCGATCTCAGGCTTCGGCCAGGACGGCCCGCTCAAAGACCGCCCCGCCTACGACCAGATCATCCAGGGCATGTCGGGCGTGATGAGCGTTACCGGCGCGCCGGACACCGCGCCCTATCGCGTCGGCTACCCGGTGGCCGACACGGTCGGCGGCCTGACCGCGGCCTTTGCCGTGGCGGCGGCGCTGGCCGACAGGAAGCGCGAGACCGGCATCTTCTTGGACGTCTCCATGCTGGCGGCCACCATGGTCTCGATGGCCTGGGCCATCTCGAACAAGCTGATCGCCGGCCAGGAGCCGCAGCCGATGGGCAACGAGAACGTCACCGCCAGCCCCTCGGGCACGTTCAAGACCGGCGGCGGCCTGCTCAACATCTCGGCCAACAAGCAGGAACAGTTCGAGGCGCTGTGCACCGCCGTCGGCCGCCCCGACATCCATGCCGACCCGCGCTTCCATGCGCGCCACGACCGCCTGCGCAACCGCTACGAACTGAAGGCCGAACTCGAAACGGCGCTGGCCTCGAAATCGGCGGACGAGTGGTGCGAAGTGCTCAACGCGGTGGGCGTGCCGTCGGGCCCGGTGTACTCGGTATCGCAGGCGCTGGCCCAGCCGCAGATCGTCCAGCGCGACATGACCAGCACCTTCCCCGACGTTCCCGGCGTGGGCCGCGACCTCCACCTCGTGCGGACCGGGGTGAAGGTCAACGGCGCGACGCCCGCCGTCGACATCCCGCCGCGCCAGCTGGGCGCCGACAACCGGGAGGTATACGGCGAACTGGGGCTGGCCGACGACGAGATCGAGGCGCTGCGCGCCGAAGGCGTGATCTGACGTCAAAGGCCGGCGGCGGGAAGACCGCCGCCGCGCTCATCGGCTTCCACATCGCCTTGCAGCCATGCCGCAACGTCGCGCATGCCATGCAGGACTCGCCAGACCTCGACGTGTTCTGCACGTTCCATGTAGAAAACGATGTAGGGATATCGCCTCAGCTTCCAGCTGCGCAGGCCAGGCAGGTCGAGCTCATGGGCGTAGCGGGCCGAACCCGTGGCCGAATGCCGGCCGACATGGGCATAGGCTTGTTCCAGGGCATCGATGAAGCCCAGCGCCGCCTGGACTGCGCCTTCGCCAAGGTAGGCGCCGATGGCCTGTTCGACGTCCTGCGTGGCGAGTGCCCGCAGGACGACGGCCTTCGCCTTCATCTGCCGGCGCTGCGCACGCGCGCCCGCAACGCATCGAAATATTCAGGGCCGGCGGAGGCGGCTGGCGCGGAGGCGGCGCCTTCCAGCAGGATGCGGCGCAAGCGTTGGCGATCCTGATCCCTGCGGATCAGTTCACGTACGTATTCGCTGCTCGTGCCGTAGCCGCGGCGGTCCACCTGCTCATCGACGAAAGCCTTGAGCGCATCGGGCAAGGAAATGTTCATGGTGCTCATGGCACCATGCTAGCAGTTTGGCAAAATTTGGCAATATCCGGTCTCACCACCACCGGTGGAAATGATGCACCGGCCCGTGCCCGCTCCCCACTTTCAGCCGATCCGACTGCCGGATCGCCTCCGTCAGGTAATCCTTGGCGCGCCGCGCCGCTTCCGGCGTGTCGTTCAAGCGCGGCAAGAGCGCGGCCAGGGCGGCCGACAGCGTGCAGCCGGTGCCGTGCGTATGCGGCGTATCGATGCGCGGCGCCACCAGTTCGATCATGCGGTCGCCGTCGTGCACCAGGTCGATGGCGGCGTCGCCGGGCAGGTGGCCGCCCTTCAGGTACACCCAGCGCTGGCCGTCGTAGGCCAGTTGCTCGCGCAGCTTCTCGGCCATGCGGCGCATTTCCTTCACGTTCTCGGCCGGCCGCTGCTCCAGCAGCACGCCGGCCTCGGGCAGGTTGGGCGTGATCATCGTCACCACCGGCAGCAGCGCCTCGCGCAGCGCGCCGATTGCGTCGCGTTCCAGCAGCGCGTCGCCGCTCTTGGCGATCATGACGGGATCGAGCACCACATGGGGCGGCTTCCAGTGCCGCAGGCGCTCGCCCACGGTTTCGGTAACGGGCCGGTTGCCCAGCATGCCGATCTTGACGGCATCGGCCGGCACGTCGGCCAGCAGGGTGTCGATCTGGCGCGCCACGAAGGCGGCGTCGACCGGCTGCACGCCGGCCACGCCGCGGGTGCTCTGGGCGGTGAGCGCGGCCACCACGGCGCAGGCGTAGGCGCCGAGCGCGCTCATGGCCTTGACGTCGGCCAGCACGCCGGCGCCGCCGGAAGGGTCGACGCCGGCGATGGTAAGAGTCTTGGGAATGGAAGGGGCGACGGGCATGGGGAATCCTGCGGAGATGCTCAGCGCCGCGTTTCGCGGCGAAATTTCATGGCATAAACATACCGGTTTTCCGGGTGCACCGTGGCAGTCACCTGCAACAGCTCGCCGGATTCGGAGGCATAGCGGCGCACCAGGCACAGCGCGGAGCTGCCGGGCTCGGCCGCCAGCATCGATGCCAGCCGCTCCGGCACGCGGCCAACGGAGATCTCGACTTCGACCTCGGCGATGCGCTCTCCGGACACCCGCTCGATCTGCTCGTGCACCGGGGTGACCTCGTGGTCGCGCTCGCGCGTGACGGCGGCCAGCCGCGGCGCCACGTAGATGTCGACCCAGCACAGCGGCGCCTTCATCGACGGCGCGCTGCGCAGCGCGCCGATGCGCAGCCAGGCGCTGCCGTCCTCGACCCCCAGTTGCGCGGCCAGCGCGCGGTCGGCCACCACGTGCGCGGACTCCACGTGCTGCCGCCGCACGTCGGCCGGGTAATTGAACCATTGATCGAAGTTCGACACCGACTGCACGAAGCGCCGCCGCGGGCCGCTGGCGATCACGGTCGAACCGCTGCCGGGCCGGCGCAGGATGATGCCCTCGTCCGACAGGCAGCGCAGCGCGTCGCGCACGGTATGCCGGCCGGTGCCGAAACGCTCGCCGAACTCGGCCTCGGTGGGCAGCAGCGAGCCCACCGGGTAGACACCGGCGGCGATGTCGGCCATCAGCGCATCGGCGATCTTGCGGTAAAGCGGTGCGCCCGGCGCGCGCCCGCGGCGCCGGGCCGGGGCGCCCGGCAGTGGAGGTGTGGAATTCATTCGAGTCGTTCGCCGCGCAGCCGACGAGCCGCGGCGCACGAATACGCCGCAGCCGGATCCTGGACGCCGCGGATCCGGCTTTGCCGGTCCGCCAGCGTCGCCCCCTCGAGGGGGCGCGCGAAGCGCGTAGGGGGTGGGTTCATCCCAGGATTTTAAACGCCGCCTGCAGCCGGCGTTCGTAGCCTTCCTTCAGTTCGCGCGCCTGCTCCGGCGTCCAGTCGCGGTAGCCGCCGCCGGCCTTGATGCCGTAGCGCCCCGCCCGGTACAGGGCCGCCAGGCACTCCGGCGCCACCGCCGTGTTGGACAACGATGGGTAGATTTCCTGCGCCGCCTGGTAGACGGAGTCCCAGCCGGAAATCTCCTTCTGCAGCATCGGCCCGATGGCCGCGTAGCGGAAACCGAAGCTGTAGCGCACCGCCAGGTCGACGTCGTCGAAGGTGGCCACGCCTTCGTCGATCAGCGCCAGCGCCTCGCGCATCAGCGCATGCTGGATGCGATTGGCGAGGAAGCCCGGAATGTCCTTGCGCACCAGCACCGGCTTCTTGCCATGCGCGGCGAACAGCTCGACCACGCGCGCGGCCAGCGCCGCATCGGAATCGGCGCCCATCACCACCTCGACCAGCGGCACCAGGTGGGCCGGCATGAAGTAGTGCGTGCCGAACATGCGCGCGCGCGTGGCCAGGCCGCCGGCGATGCGCGAGATCGGATAGCCCGAGCTGTTGCTGCCGATCGGCACGCCCGCCGGCACCAAGGCATCGAGCTGCGCGAACAGCGCCTGCTTGACGGCCAGGTCTTCGCTGACGCTTTCGATGACGAGATCGGCGCCGTCCCAGCCCTGCCAGCCGTCCAGCACGGCGGCCTCCACCGGGCCCGCCGCGCCGCCGAGCGACCCGGCCAGTTCCAGCGCCTGCACGCGCGCGCGTTCGGCCGCCTCGGGCCGGCGCCCGAGCAGCGCCACGCCGGCGCCGGCGGCCGCGAAACCGGCGGCGATGCCGCATCCCATGATGCCCGTCCCTACCACGATGATCCTGGCCATGTTCATTTATCCTGATATTTACAGCGATATGATGTCTCATCAACCGGCGGCTTTAGAAGCATATCGTATACCCTGATTGCCGGGTTTTTCCTAGCAGCGACAAAATATCCGTATATTTAGGAGGAGCGCCCCGCCATGCCCATCATCGAGTCCGTCAGCGTCGCCGTGCCCATCGTCCCGCTGGACAAGGTCACCTCGTTTTCCAACCGCACCGTCTCCGAACGGCACTATTGCCTGGTCAAGGTGCGCAGCACCGACGGCGCCGAAGGCATCGGCTTCTGCTACGTGGGCAATCGCGCCGGCGCGCTGGCGCGCGTGGCGGTCGAGCAATTGCTGGCGCCCCTCCTGATCGGCCAGGAAAGCCGCCGCAGCGAAGGCCTGTGGAACGAGATGTACCAGGAAGCCTTGCTGCAGGGCCGCTCGGGCGCGGTCATGCGCGGCATCTCCATCCTCGACACCGCGCTGTGGGACCTGAACGCGCGCTCGGTGGGCGTGCCGCTGCACTACTACCTCGGCAGCGTCCACGGCGAACACGTGCCGGCCTACGCCAGCGGCGGCTACTACGTGGACGGCAAGACGCCCGCGATGCTGGGCGAAGAAATGGCCGGCTACGTGAAGCTGGGTTTCCGCGCGGTCAAGATGAAGACGGGCCGCCTGTCGCCGGCCGAGGAAGAAGCCCGCGTCAAGGCGGCGCGCGACGCCATCGGCCCCGACGTGCTGCTGATGCTCGACTGCAACAACGGCTGGGGCGACCTGCCCACCGCGCTCGAATACATGCGCCGCTTCGAAGCCTACGACCCGTACTGGATCGAAGAACCGTTCTCGCCCGACGCCATCGACCTGCACGCCAGGCTGGCCGCCCGCACCTCCGTTACCGTGGCCACCGGCGAGATCGAAGTCGGCCGCTGGCGCTTCCGCGAACTGGTCGACGCCGGCGGCGCCGAGATCCTGCAGACAGACGCCGCGGTCTGCGGCGGCATCAGCGAATGGCGCCGCATCGCCGCCCACGCCGGCAGCATGGGCGTCACCGTCAGCCCGCACTGGTTCCACGACCTGCACGCGCCGCTGGTGGCCGCCACGCCGAACGCCCGCTTCGTGGAATTCTTCCCCGACGACCAGGTGCTGAACTTCCGGCGGCTGGTGGACGAACAGCTGCAGTACAAGGACGGCTGCGTGCTGCTGCGCCAGAAGCCGGGGCTGGGTTTCGGGTTCGACGAGGCGGCGGTGCGCAAGTATGCGGGCAACGATGCGTGGACGGTGATCCGCAAGTAGCCTTGCTGGGACACGGGCGGGGCGGCGTTCGATACGCTGACGGCTGTTCTTTCCGAGGCAGCCGCCAAGCCGCCCCGTCGGATTTCACGATCTTCCCGTTGATTAGATTTGATTCTGAGCCAAAGCGATCGATACCGCCATTTGAATCATTGCCCCCTCGTCCCAGTCCGAACGCTGGTCGGTTCGTCCATAGGACGAGGAGCGAGTGCAGTCGAAAAACTGAAGACGCCCTGCCGGGTCAACCGCGCGAACTCGGCCTCCAGCAACTCCTGAACGACCGGCAGGGCCGAGTTGTCGCGCCGCTCGATGCGCGTGGCCAGCACGAGTACCCGGCTGAGCTGCACGCCGGATACCTCGGTCATGACCACTTCCTGCTGCGATTGCCGGTCCTTGAAAACGGACACCGGCATGATGGTGGCGTATTTGCCGTGCAAGACCAGCTCCCGGATCGAATCCACCGAATCGATCTCCGACTGAATATTCAGCTTGCCGCGCAGGGGCTGCAGCTGGCGTTCGATGATGCCGCGATGCAGTGAAGTCATGAACAGCGGGATGCGCGCGAGTTGGGCAATCGATACGGTCGGCCCCATGCGGCGCGAGCGATGGGATACCAGCGCGAACGGTTCGCCCAGCAGGGCGTGCAGCGAAAGCCGGCGGCCAGGCTCCGGATTGGTGACGACCGCCAGATCGACCATGCCGCGCTCCAGCCAATCCAGCAACGTGGGCGTGAAGGCCTCGCGCGCCCGGAGCTGAATGTCCACATGCGCGCGCTGGAAATTGTCGAACAGGCCCGGCAGGACGACGCGCGCCAGAGTCGGCGACACGCCCAGCACCACCGTGGCGCCGGACGCCGAGTGCTGGCTTGCCAGCCGGCGGCGTACCAATGCGGCTTCGGCCAGCATGCGCTGGGCGGATTCGTACAGGGTTACGCCCGCCTGCGTCAGCAGAACGCCGCGCGGCGTTCTCTGCAGTAATTGCACCTCCAGATCGGCTTCCAGCTCCCGCAGCTGGCGGGTAAGCGCTGGCTGCGCGACCGCAATGGCCTGGGCCGCCGCAGTGAAACTGCCCGCGTCGGCAATGGCAACGAAGTAGCGCAGGGCGCGCAGGTTCATAGTCAGTCCTTCCTGTCGCTTCCCCATATCAGAGTGATATGGGTAGGGACGAATTCAGCATTGGACGCTAGGGTAACGCTTTCCTAGACTGTGTGCGTTCAATGAGGAGACCCAGGCAACGCCCTGGCCCGGCAACACATGGGAAAAGATAACAAATCGGTATTGGTGACCGCCGAACAGCTGGCCGATTTCATCGATCGCGCGTTGCAGGCTTCGGGGCTGCCATCGGCAGACGCGGCGTGCGTGGCGGCATTGATGGCCCGGGCCGATCTGCAGGGGTCGGACGGGCACGGCGTCATCCGCCTGCCGCAATACGTCAAGCGGATACGCGCCGGAGGCATCAACCCCCGGCCCGACATCCGCGTGGCCGAGGAGCGCCCGGGCATGGCCGTGGTCGACGGCGACAACGGCATGGGCCACCTGGTGATGTCGCGCGCGGTCGAACTGGCGATCGAAAAGGCCGCGGCGACCGGCGTCGCCTGGGTCGGCACCCGGGCCAGCAATCATGCGGGGCCGGCCTCGCTGTACGCCAGCATGCCGATAGCGCGCGACATGATCGGTCTCTATTTCGCGGTGGGCAGCGCCAATCATCTGCCTCCGTGGGGCGGCATCGACATGCTGTTGTCGACCAACCCGATCGCCGTCGGCATTCCCGCCGGCGCCGAGCCGCCCGTCGTGCTGGACATGGCCACCACCGTCGCCGCTTATGGCAAGGTCAAGGCCAAGGCCAAGCGGGGCGAACAGATGCCCGAAGGATGGATGATCGGCTTCGACGGCCGTCCGCTGCTGGACCCCAACCGCGCCCACGAGGGCTTCCTGCTGCCCATCGGCGGCTACAAGGGATACGGCCTGGCCCTGGTCGTCGGCCTGCTGGCCGGCACGCTACAGGGCGCCGCGATGGGACGGGACGTGGTGGATTTCAACAAGGACCACGTAACCCTGACCAACACCGGGCAGGCGATCCTGGTGCTGGACTTGAAGGCCTTCGGAGACCCCGCCGCCTTCAAGGAAGCCGTGGACCGGCTGGTCCGCGACATCCGGGGCAGCCGGCGCCTGCCCGGCGTCGACCGCATATGGCTGCCGGGCGAACAGAGCCACGAACGCCGCAAGGCCTACGCCAGGGAAGGCATTCCGCTGCCCGCCGAAATCGTGGCGGAACTGCGGGAACTGGCCGGACAATGGGGCGTGGACCCGCTGCAGGTCCAGCCATCATGAAAAAGAGAGGAGACGATCATGGGACTACGGTTCATGGAGCACATCCTGATCCTTACCCACGACCCCGAGGCGACGCGCGACTGGTTCTGCGACAACCTGGGGTTTCGCGACGGCTATCACCCCGAGTTCGGCTTTCCGGTGTATTGGCTGTATATAGGCGAACAGGACGTGGTGCACATCGGCAAGGCCCACCATTCGGAGCACCAGGACTCGTATCTGCGCACGCCGAATGACCGGGACGGCGACGACTATTCGGCGGCCGGCGCGCCAGGCTCGGGCCGCATCGACCACGTGTGCTTCAACTGCGACGGCCTTGCGGAATTCATCGCGCGCCTGACGCGCAACGGCGTGGCGTTCAGCGAGCGCAAGGCGCACAACTCCGACCTGTACCAGTTGTTCATGCGCGAACCGGTCAACGGGATCAAGGTGGAACTGAACTTCGCCGCGCACGAGGCGGCGCAGGCCGGGCGCGTGCCGACGTGGACCGACAAGGGCCGGACGGAGCCAGCCCATGAGGCGCCGGGCGACCGGTAGCGGCCAGCGATACCCGAGCCAGGGCAGCGGCTCCCGCGAGAGCCATTTTCCCCAGACGACCTAGGTCGCCGGCAGTCCAACGATCCGGAAACGGAGGAGACGTCATGCAAATCCGAAACACATTTCCGCACACCCCGCAGGACATGGCATGGGAAGACGGCAGCGGGCCGGACGGCGCATCGCGCCGGCGGCGCCTCCTGGCCGCAACCGCGGCCGTGGCCTGCTGCGCGGCATGGCCGCTGGCCGCACCGGCACAGCAGGCGCCCGAGGCGCAATATCCGACCAAGCCGATCCGAGTCGTGGTGCCTTATGTCGCAGGCGGCCCCATGGACTTCATCGGCCGCACGCTGGCACAGAAACTGGCGCAGACGCGCAACTGGAATCTGGTCATCGACAACCGGGCCGGCGCGGGAGGCGCCATCGGCACCGAAAACGTCGCCAAGTCGGCGCCCGACGGCTACACCATCCTCCTGACCTCGTCCAGCCATGCCACGCTGCCCAGCATCATGAAGCACCTGGGATACGACGCGGTCAAGGATTTCGCGCCGATCACCGAAGTGGCGGACAGCGTCGGCTTCATCCTGGTGGCGGGGCCGAAGGCGCCAGTGAAGTCGGTGGCCGAGCTGATCGCGCTGGAGAAAGCCAAGCCCGGCTCGCTGACCTACGGTTCGGCCGGCATCGGGAACGTCATGCACTTCGCGGCGGAGTCGTTCAATCAGGCCGCCGGCACGAAGATGGCCCACGTTCCCTACAAGGGCGTTGCGCAGGCGCTGACCGATCTGATCGGCGGCCGCATCGACGTCGCTTTCGTTCCGCCGACGGCGGCGCTGTCGTACATCAAGGCCGGTACGGTCAAGGCGCTCGGCATCGCGGCGCTGCATCGCTGGAACGTGCTGCCCGACCTGCAGACCATCGACGAGCAAGGCGTACCGGGCTTCAAGTACGGCCCGTTCTACGGCCTCTGGTTCCCCGCCGGCACGCCGCAGGCATACATCGAGCGCGTTCATTCCGAGGTGGCCGCCGCGATGCGCGATCCACAGATCAGGCGCGAATTCAGCGAGCAGGGTTTCGTCCCGATGGCCACCTCGCCCGAGGAGTTCGCCAAGACCGTCGGCGATGAGATAACGTTCAACCAGAAGCTGGTAAAGCTGATAGACCTGAAAGCAGAATAAGCAAGGAGACATCATGGCACGACCACTGGAGGGCATCCGGGTGGTGGAGCTCGGCAATTTCATCGCCGGCCCCTTCTGCGGCATGTTGCTGGGTGACATGGGGGCGGACGTCATCAAGATCGAACGTCCCGGCCTGGGCGACCAGACCCGCGCCATGCCGCCCATGGTCAACGGCGAAAGCGTGAGCTTTGCCGCGCTGAACCGCAACAAGCGCAGCCTGGTCCTCGATCTGAAGCGGGAAGAAGCGCGCGACATCGTGCGGCAACTGGCGGCGGGCAGCGACGTGTTCGTCGAGAACAACCGCCCTGGCGCGCTGGACGCGCTGGGCCTCGGCGCGGAGCAGATCAGGGCGATCAATCCGAACATCGTCTACGTATCCGCATCGGGCTTCGGCCAGACCGGCCCCTATCGGCGGCGCGCCGGCGTAAACCTGATCGTCGAGGCCTTCTCGGGCGCCCTCTCGGTCACGGGGAACCCGGACGACATGCCGATGCGGCCAGGCCTGCAGACGGCCGACATATTCGGCGCGCTGTTCGCGACCTACGCGGCACTGTCGGGACTGATCAGCGTGTTGCGCCATCGCGAGGGACACGCAGTCGACGTGTCGCTGGTCGAGGCGTCGATCGCGGCGGCGGCCTGGGAAACCGCCGGCTTCCTGGCCACGGGCGAAATTCCCAAGCGGCTCGGCAACCGGCACCGGCTCAATGCGCCTTATCAGCTGTTCGCCACGCGAGACCATCGCTACATCGCCCTAGGCACGCCGAACGACGAGCTGTTCCGCCGCTTCATGACGGTGCTCGGGCTGGCCGAATATATCGGCGACCCGCGCTTCGCCACCTACGTGCTGCGCAAACAGAACGAAACCGGACTGCTGGAACTGGTGTCGCCCGCCATCGAAGGCCGCGACGCCGGCGAGCTGGAGGCCCTGCTGCAGAAGGCGGGCGTGCCGTGCTCCCAGGTCAACGACTACGACGAGGTCTTTGCCGACGCCCACATCATCGAGCGCAAAGTCGCTGTGGACGTGCCTCATCCGAAGATCGGAACGGTCAGGACGGTACGCAATCCCGTTCTGTTCGACCGCGACGGGCCCGGCATCCGGTACGCCGCGCCGCTGCTCGGCCAGCACTCGCGGGAGATCCTGGGCGAACTGGGATATGCGGCGGCGCGGATCGACGAACTGGCCGCCGCCGGCATCGTGCAATTGTTGCCGGGCGCCATGGCCGCCGCGCCGGCGAACCAGGAGGCCTGACGATGAACATGTGGCGCAGTCTGTTATTCGTGCCGGCGAATCGGCAGAAGATGCTCGACAAGCTGGGGGCCATCCCCGCCGACGGCTTCATCTTCGATCTGGAAGACACCGTGCCCGCCGAGGAAAAAGCCCACGCCCGCCAGATGGCCGCCGACTGCATCGCGCAACTGCCGGCCGACCGCTGCTGGGTACGCGTCAACGGGATCCGCAGCGGCTTCCTGCATGAAGACCTGGACGCCTTCGTCGGACAGGTACAGGTGGCCGGCTTCGTGCTGCCCAAGCAGGACACGGCCGCCGACGTGGCCGCCGTCGACCGCATGCTGGCCAGCCTGGAAGCCTCCCGCGGGATGGCCGTCGGCAGCATCCCCGTCATTGCCATGATCGAAAGCGCCTCAGGCGTGCTGTTCGCACACCAGATCATGACGGCTTCCAGCCGGGTGGCATCGGCGGTCTACGCGGGCGGCCAGGACGGCGACATGAATGTGTCGCTCGGCGCGACGTGGTCGAGCGAAGGGCCCGAGATGATGTTCGCGCGGCAGATGACCCTGCTGTCGGCGCGGGCCGCCGACATCCCCTGCCCGCTCGACGGCGTATATGCCAATATCGCCGATCCGGCGGGCTTCGAACGCGATACGCAGTTGTCGCAGCGTCTCGGATTCCGGGGCCGGACGGTCATTCACCCATCCCAGGTGGAGGCCGCCAACCGCATCTACATGCCTTCCGAGGCCGACATCGCGTATTACACCCGCGTATTGCAAGCCTTCGAAGACGCACTGGGCAGGGGCACCGCCAGCACGACGGTCGACGGCAAGCTGGTGGACGTGGCGATGGCCGCGAATGCCCGCCGGGTGCTCGATCTCGTGGCGGCCTACCAAAGGAAATGACGATCGCCATGGCCACGCCACACGTCCTGAACGCTGCCATCGTCGGCCTCGGCCGCTGGGGCAAGAATCTGGTCGAATCGGTGCAGGGCAAAAGCGCAGGCATCCGCTTCGTACGCGGCATGGTGCGCCATCCCGAGGCGGTCGCCGATTTTGCCGGCCGGCACGGCCTTGTCCTGACGCCGCGCTTCCAAGACCTGCTGGACGACGACGCCGTCGAGGCGCTGGTGCTGGCCACGCCACATGGCCTGCATGTCGAACAGATCGTCGCGGCGGCGCAAGCGGGAAAGCCCGTTTTCTGCGAAAAGCCGCTGGCGCTGTCGCGCATCGAGGCAGAGCGCGCCGTCGAGGCGTGCGCGCGGGCGGGCGTCGTGCTGGGCGTGGGACACGACAAGCGCTTCTGGCCGTCGATGATGGAACTCAAGCGAGTGGTCGACAGCGGCTGCCTGGGCACGCTGCTGCACGTCGAAGGCAATCTCAGCAACGAGAATTCGCGTACGGCCTACACGGCGTGGCGCGGGCTGCCTTCCGAATCGCCCGGCGGTTGCCTGACGGCCACCGGCATCCACATCCTCGATGCCTTCGTGAACCTGCTCGGGCCCGCCAGGCAAGTCACCGCGCACTACCAGCTCCGGCAACGGGCGCCCGATTGCGTGGACACCACCACGGTCTACTTCGAATTTCAAGGCGGTGCCAGCGGCGTGCTGACGTCGGTACGGCCCACGCCGGTCTTCTTCCGGGTACACGTATTCGGCACGAACGGCTCGGCCGAGGCGCGCGGCGCCGATGACATGGAATTGCGCCTCAGCGGCAAGCCGGCCGAGCGTCGCAGTTTCGCGCCGGTCGATGCGCTACGGTATGAACTCGAGGCGTTTGCCGATGCCGTGGCAGGCAGGGCGGCGTATCCTGTCACCCCGCAGCAGATCATCGAAACCGTGGCCACGCTCGAAGCCGCCATCCGCGCGGTCGGGACGGCCAGCCAACCCACAGCAGGAGCAGAACATGTCAGCCTATTGGCTCGCCCGCTCGATCGTCAATGACCCGGTGCTCTACAAGCGCTATGCCGACCAGGTGCCCGACATCGTCGCGGCCTACGGCGGCCGCATTCTGGCGCGCGGCGGCAAATTCGAGATACTGGAGGGGCCGGAGAAATTCACGCGCTTCGTGGTGATCGAGTTTCCGTCGCTGGAACAGGCGCGCGCGTGCTTCCACTCCGAGCGCTATCAAAGCGCGGCCCGCTGGCGCAGGCAGGATGGCGCAGGAGAAGTCGAATTGGCGATCGTCGAGTCGCTCGACGCCTGAACGAGCCGGCCGGCCGCGCTACGCCCCCTGCGCCGCCCCGGCCGGCGCATCATCGCGCCGGCGCACTTCCCCCGCAAACCCATAGCGCAGCAAATACGCCTCGGCCTGCTCCGCCGCCGCCGGCCGGCCCACGTAGTAGCCCTGAATCTCGCTGCACCCGCAACGCCGCAGCTGTTCCCACTGCCTTCGAGACTCCACCCCTTCGCCGGTCGTGCTCATCCCCAGGCTGCGCGCCAGGTCGACGATCGAGCGCACGATGCGCGTGGCCTCCGGCGTTTCGCAGATCTCCCGCACGAAGGAAATATCGATCTTGATGCGGTCCACCGGGAAGCGCCGCAGATAGCTCAACGACGAATACCCGGTGCCGAAGTCGTCGAGCGCGATGCCCACGCCCAGGCTGCGCAGCCGCTCCAGCGTGGCGCGCAGCTGGGGCGAGTCGTGCAGCAGCACCGTCTCGGTAATCTCCAGCTCGAGCCGGTCGCCCGCCAGGCCGGACTCCGCCAGCGCCTCGCGCACGTGCTCCACCAGGTCGCCGCCGCGGAACTGCCAGGGCGACACGTTGACCGCCACCCGCACCGGCGCCGGCCAGGCGGCGGCCTGGCGACAGGCCGCGCGCAGCACCCAGCGGCCGATCGGCACGATCAGGCCCGTTTCCTCGGCCACCTGCACCAGCCGCGCGGTGCTGGCGAATTCGGGCATCGCGGTCTTCCAGCGCAGCAGGGCCTCGAAGCCGCGCAGCACCGAGGTCGAGGCGTCCACCACGGGCTGGTAGTGCAATTCGAAGCCGTCGTTCTGCAACGTGTCGCGCAACGCCATCTCCAGCGCGCGGCGGGCCTGGATCTGTTCGTCCATTTCCATTTCGAACACGCGCCAGGTATTGCGGCCGTCGGCCTTGGCGCGGTAGAGCGCCATGTCGGCGTTCTTCAGCAGGCGGTCGCCGTCCACCCCGTGCGCGGGGAAGAACGTCAGCCCCACGCTGGCACTGGTCACGATGCGGTTGCCGTCGACGCTGTACGGCTCGCACACGGTTTCGACGATGCGCTTGGCCAGGGCCTGCGCGTCTTGCGGCCGCGCGTTCTCCTGCAGGATCGCGAACTCGTCGCCACCCAGCCGCGCCACCAGCGCGCCGGCCCCCGCCGTGCGCTGCAACCGGTCGCCGATGGCGCGCAGCAGCGTGTCGCCGGCCGGGTGGCCCAGGGTGTCGTTGACCGTCTTGAAGTAATCCAGGTCCACCAGCAGGATCGCCGCCGGCTCGGGCGGCCCGCTGCCCGCGCGCGACGATCGCTCGCGCAGCCGTTCGCTGAACATCAGCCGGTTGGGCAGGCCGGTCAGCATGTCGTGGCGCGCCATGTGGCTGGCGGTCTCGGCCAGGCGGTACTGCGCCTGCAACTGGCGGCGCGCCAGTATCACGCACAGGCCGATGATCAGGCACAGCAGCCCGGCGCTGCCGGCGATGGCCCAGGCTTCGGGCTTCCAGTACGCGCCGATCGCATCTTCGGTCACGCTGACGGCCACGTTCAGCGGATAGTGCTCCAGGCTATTGACGACGCCCAGGCGGCGCAGCCCGTCGACCGGGCTGGTGGAGGCGAACGCCCGGCCTTCGGTTTCGCGGTCCAGGCGAGCCGCCTGCTGCGCCGGGGTCAGGTAGGCCTGGCCCACGGTGCCCACCGCCGGCGAACGCACCAGCAGCATGCCGTCGTTGCGGAACAGGCTGATGGCGCCGCCCTCGCCCATCTGCACGGCGCCGTAGAACTGCTCGAAGTAATCGAGACGGATCGCCCCCAGCACCATGCCGAGCGCGGTGCCGTCGGGCGCCCGGAACTTGCGCGCGAGATAGATCGTCCAGGCGCCCGTGCCGCGGTTGGGAACCGGCACGCTCAGGAAGGTGTCGAGCTCCGGATCGGCCATCAGGGCCTTGAAGTAGTCGCGGTCCGACACGTTGACCGGCGGGATCGGCCAATAGCGAGAGAAATTCAGCAGCTTGCCGTGGCGGTCGATCAGCGTGATGGCGTCCACGTAAGGCAGGGCGGCGATCTTGTCGCGCAGCGCATTGCCCACCTGGTGCGTGGTCATCACCCGCTCGAAGGCCTCCGGGGTGGTCACCTGCTGCGCCTGCATCCCTTCGATCACGCTGGTCTGCACGGCGTCGAGGGCCTGGAATGCGCGCTCGCATTCCTGCGACAAGACCAGCGCCAGCGTGGTCAGCTCGCGCGATTTGGCGGCCACCGTGCGCTGCTTCAGGTTGACGACCAGCGAAGCCGCAGCGGCCGCTACAACCAGCGCCAGCAGGACGCCGGCCACCGTCAGCCAGCGGTCGAGCCGCCACCGCGAGATCGGGCGGCCGGGCAAAACCTGCGGGATTTCGGACGAGACCGCCATCAGGACACCCAGAATTTCGGAACACCGCCGCTGCGCGCCGCCGGAGGCGCGCGGCCCCGGCGCCGGCACGGCGCGTTGCCACCGGAAACGTGCTGTTAGCGCGCGACAGATCCCGGCGAGCCGCCTAGACTAACACCGCACGCTGCGCCCCGGGGAAGACATTGCCGCGACACGGCCTGTTGGCGCCGGCGCAGGTGTTACTGTCCGTTTCCACCGTCACAGGTAAAATCCTGCCATCGCGCGCAGCCGCCAACCGAGACTTTTCCCGTCATGAATGCCGTAGTGAACCTGCCGGATATCGAACAAGCCCGCTTCAACATGGTGGAGCAGCAGATCCGCCCGTGGGACGTCCTCGACCAGAACGTGCTGGACTTGCTGTTCCGGGTCAAACGCGAAGAATTCGTGCCGCCGGCGCTGCGGTCGCTGGCTTTCGCCGATACCGACATCCCGCTGAAGTTCGACGATTTCGATACCGGCGAATGCATGCTGGCGCCCAAGGTCGAAGCCCGCCTGCAACAGGAACTGTCGCTCAAGCCTACCGACAGCGTGCTGGAAATCGGCACCGGCTCTGGCTACCAGACCGCGCTGCTGGCCAGCCAGGCCCGCACCGTCACGTCGGTCGAGATCCTGCCCCGGCTGTCGGCCTTCGCCAAGGAAAACCTGAAGCGCGCCGGCATCACCAACGCCGAGCTGCAGGTGGGCGACGGCAGCAAGGGCTGGGGCTCCACCGAATACGACGCCATCCTCGTCACCGGTTCGGTGCCGGAAGTGCCCGACAGCCTGAAATACCAGCTGCGCGTGGGCGGCCGGCTCGTCATCATCGTCGGCCAGGCGCCGGTCATGACCGCCTGGCTGATCGTGCGCACCACCGCGGCCAGCTTCGAGACCACCTCGCTGTTCGAAACGCTGGTCAAGCCGCTGCGCGGCGTGTCGGTGTCGAAGTTCAAGTTCTGATTCGGCGCCTGCAGGCCGTCCCGTATCGCTGCGTCGCTTCGGGATACCGCATAGAATGAATCCATGCCCGCCCCTGGCAATCCGGGGCCGGGCCTCGGAAAGGATTCGCCCGATGCCTCACTATAACGACCATGAATTGGAAACGATGCTCCATGATTTGGAGTCGGATATGGTCGAACGCAAGGAATCCTTCAAAGGGAACGCTCCCAAGACGGCGCGCGAAGCCGTCTGCGCCTTTGCCAACGATCTGCCCAATCATCGGCGGCCGGGCGTCGTTTTCATCGGCGCCAAAGACGACGGCAGCCCGTCCGGAATCCAAATCACGGACGAGTTGTTACGCCAATTGTCAGACATCAAGACAGACGGCCACATTGTTCCGCCCCCGACGTTGTTCGTCGAAAAGCGCCTGCTGCGAGGAGCGGAGATGGCCGTGATCACGGTAGCGCCATCGGATTCGCCCCCCGTCCGGTGCCAGGGCCGGATTCACATCCGTGTTGGCCCGCGCCGAGCCATCGCTTCGGCGCAAGACGAACGCATCCTCAATGAAAAACGCAGGCATCGCGACCTGCCGTTCGATGCGCAGCCCGTGCCGACGGCAACGCTGGCCGATCTCAGCCGGCGGCTGTTCGAAGAGGAATACCTGCCTTCGGCATTCGCACCCGACGTGCTGGATGCCAACGGCAGAAGCTACGAGCAAAGGCTGGCCGCCTGCAAAATGATTGCCTCGACAGACGACCCCACACCGACGGTGGTGGGATTGCTAACGCTGGGCATCCGCACCCGGGATGCCATCCCAGGCGCATACATACAGTTCCTGAGAATCAACGGCTGCGCGTGGTCGGATACGATCGTGGACGAGGCCGCGATCGACGGTCCGCTGTCGCAGATGCTGCGCAGGATCGACGAAAAGCTTGCTGCCCACAACCGGACATCGTTGCAGTTCACCAAAAACCCAATTGAAGAACGCCAACCGCGTTACCCGCTGGTCGCGCTCCAGCAACTTGTCCGCAATGCCGTCATGCACCGGACGTACGAAGCCACCCATGCTCCCATCAAAGTCTATTGGTTCGACGATCGCATCGAGATCATTAGTCCCGGAGGGCCCTTCGGGACGGTAACGCGCGAGAATTTCGGGCAGCCGGGCGTTACCGACTACCGCAATCCGAACGTGGCCGAGGCATTGCGTGTGCTGGGCTACGTGCAGCGGTTCGGCTTCGGCATCCAGATCGCCAGATCGGAATTGGCGAAGAACGGCAACCCTCCCCCGGTATTCGACGTCACCGATCAAGTCGTCATGTGCCGGCTGGAAGGCACAGGAGCCATGCCATGACATGTCCGGTCTTGACGTTCTTCAATAACAAGGGCGGAGTCGGCAAAACCTCGCTGATCTACCACCTTGCGTGGATGCTGTCGAACAAGCAGCTCAACGTGTTGGTGTGCGACCTCGATCCTCAGGCAAACCTGACCGCGGCCTTCCTGGACGAAGACGACCTGGCACAGCTCTGGGATACGGACATGCCCGGCGGCGATGCCGGCGAAGGGCAGACGATCTTCCAATGCATCCGGCCATTGACGGAAGTGGGCGATCTGCTCCCGCCCAAGCTGCGACGCATCAGGCGCGGGCTCTCGCTGCTTCCGGGGGATCTTTCGCTGTCTGGATTCGAGGACCAGCTTTCCACGGAATGGGTACAAAGCATGGGTACGGCCCCGTACCGACCATTCCGCGTCCTGACTGCCTTCTGGCAGGTTTGCCAATTGGGGGCCAAGCGCATGGAGGCCGACATCATCCTCATCGACGTCGGTCCCAACCTGGGCGCGATCAACCGCTCCGCGCTCATCGCATCCGATTATCTGATCGTTCCGTTGGCCGCCGACCTCTTTTCCCTGCAAGGCCTGAAGAACCTGGGGCCCACGTTGTATCGATGGCGCACGGAATGGAACAAGCGCCTGGAAAATTGGGCAGCCCCTTCTTTCGAGCTTCCCGCCGGCCGTATGCAGCCCCTCGGCTATGTCGTGCACCAGCACAGCGTGCGGCTCAGCCGGCCCGTCCGTGCATACGACCGATGGATCAACCGGATCCCCGAGGAATTCCGGCACAGCGTTCTGAGGGAAGCATCGCCCCCGGCCGGGCTAAGCCCGGCCACCGACCCGCTGTGCATCGCAACGCTGAAGCATTACCGTAGCCTGATTCCCCTATCGCAGGAAGCAAGAAAGCCGGTATTCGAACTCTCCGTCGCCGACGGAGCGATCGGATCGCATCATGCCGCGGTCAAAGAAGCCTACCGCGACTTTGAACGCATGGCGGACGAAATCATCTCTCGCGTGCCTGAGCTGGACGTACTGTAGGGCTATCAGGCGTGTGCCAGGCGTCGCAGCGTCTTACTTGATCCAGTTCCCGATCGCCAGCATCACCCGCCGCGTGGCGCCGGTATGGGTGGCCGTGAACGCGGCCGCCGCCGCCCGCATCGCCTCGCGCCGGCCGTCATCGGCCAGCAGTTCCAGCGCCAGCTGCCATGCGTGGGCGGCGTCGGCGGCGCGCCGCGCGGCGCCGGCGGCGATGGCGTCTTCGCTGGCCTGCGCGAAATTGAAGGTGTGCGGGCCCACGATGACCGGGCTGCCGCAGGCCGCGGCTTCGATCAGGTTCTGGCCGCCCAGCGGCGCGAAGCTGCCGCCCACGACGGAAACGTCGGCGGTGGAATAGTAGAACGGCATCTCGCCCAGGCTGTCGCCCAGCAGGACTTGCGTGTCGGACGGCAATTCGGCGGCCGACCAGCCGGCCAGCGTCGAACGGCGCACGGTGCGCAGGCCCGAGGCCTTCAACAGCGCGGCGACGTCGTCGAAGCGCTGGGGATGGCGCGGCACCAGGATTACCAGCGGCACCGGGCCCGGTCCGGCGGGCGGCCGCCGCGCGATCGCCGCCAGCAGCATCTCTTCCTCGCCCTCGCGGGTGCTGGCCAGCACCACCACCGGGCGGCCCAGCGCCGCGCGCCAGTCCCGGCCTGCCCGCAGCTGCTCCGGCGGCAGGCCGAGGTCGAATTTCAGGTTGCCGACCACCTGCGGCGCGCGGGCGCCCACCTCGGCCAGGCGCGCGGCGTCGGCGGCGGTTTGCGCCAGCACCAGGTCGAGCCCGCCGTAGGCTGCGCGCGCCAGGCTCTTCAGGTACAGCGCCTTGCGCGCCGACGATGCCGACAGGCGCGCGCTGACCAGCGCCATCGGCACCGCATGCCAATGGGCGGCGAATATCAGATTGGGCCAGACCTCGGTCTCGATCAGCAGGCCGCAGCGCGGCGTGAAGTGGCGGAAGAAGCGCCGCACCGCGCCGGGCAGGTCGTAGGGCAGCCAGGCCTGGCGCAGCCGGCCCTGGGCGATGGCCTGCTCGAACAGGCGCGCGCCTTCGGTGCGGCCGGTGGCGGTCATGTGGGTCAGCAGCACCGTCAGGCCGCGATCGAGCAGCGCCTGGATCAGCGGCTGCGCGGCGCGCGTCTCGCCCAGGCTCACCGCGTGCACCCAGACGGGCGCGGCGCGGTAGCCGTCGTAGGAAGGCACCGTGGCTTCGCGGCGATAGCGGCCGAAGCGTTCGAACGGGAAGGCGCCATAGGCCGGCTCGCGGCGCGCGCGGCGCCAGATGCGCAGCCACAGCCACGGCGCGGCCAGGCGCCACAGCGCCGAATACAGCCCGCGCCACACGGCGGCCGCGCTCACCGCGCCGCCTCCGGCAAGGCCCGCCCGATCGCGGCCAGCACTTCCTGCGCCGACGGCGGCTTGCCCGGGCCGCCCAGGCAGGCGATGAACCCGGCCCCCGTCACCGGCGCCAGCGCCGGGTCGTAGTCCGCATAGATGCCGATCGTGGGCCGCCCGAGCGCGCCGGCCAGATGGGTCAGGCCGCTGTCGAGGCCCACCACCACGGCGGCGCCGGCCAGCACGCCGGCGGCGTCGGCCAGGCCCATGCGCGGCAGCGCCTGCGCGCCTTCGATGCCTTGCGCCAGCCGCTGCGCGCGCGCCCGTTCTTCGTCGTTGCCGGCGAACAGCAGCGGCGCACAGCCGGCCACCTGCAAGCGCGCCAGCACGGCGCGCCAATGGCCTTCATCCCACAGCTTGGTGGCCCGGCTGGCCGACGGCATGATCGCCGCATAGCGGGCCGGCAGCCCCGGCGGCGGCTCGGCCCGCACGCCGAAATCGGGCGGGCCGCTGAATTCGTAGCCCAGCGACAGCGCGGGCAGCAGCCGCATGCGCACTACCGCGGACTGCTCGAACACCACCCGGTGCCGATGCCCGTAGAACAGCGCGGCGAACGGATCGCGCGCGGAGCGGAAGCCGCAGCCATGCAAGGGGCCGCGGGCGCGCCGCGCCACCAGCGCCGATTTGATCAGTCCTTGCAGATCGATCACCGCATCGTAGCGATGCGCGCGCAGCCGCCGCAGGAAATTCCCGCGTTCGGCGCGCACGCCGGCATCGAACCAGTTCTTGCGCCAGCGCCGCAGCGCGACGGGAATCACGTCGGCCACGTCCGGATGCAGCGCCGGCAGCGCCGCGAAGGCCTCTTCGGCGACCCAGTCCACCTGCGCATCCGGCACGTGGCGAATGATGTCCGACACCGCCGGCAGGGCATGGACGATGTCGCCCATCGACGAGGTCTTGACGAGAAGGATGCGGGGCACGGGGAAATAGCGGGCGGCGAGTGTGCGGGAAGCCGAAGTTTAACCGCAGCGCAGCAAACGCCAACCTGCCCGCCCCCGCCGCGCCGGCGGCCGCTACGCCGTCCGGCGCGGCCCGTAGCCCGCGGCCGGCGCGTGCCCGTTCCCGTGCCCGTGTCCATGACCCTGCCCGTGCGCGGCCTCGCCATCGTGCACGAACTTGCCGCCGCCCAGCCACGACGCGAGGCACGCAACCAGGTTCAGCGCCATCGAGAAACTGAACGCCAGCTTCAGCCCGTGCATGAACGGCACCGCCATCAGGTGCGGGAAGAAATGCGTGCCGGTGATCTCTGCCGCGCTCGCCGCGGGCAGCGCATGCAGCGCGGCGGCCGGAACCAGCTCGGTCATCGGGTTGTAGCCGAGGAAGGCCGCGAACAGGCTGGCCACCGGCGGCGCCTGCGCCACGCCGCGGGCCACGTCGGGCGCCACGTGCTGCGCCACCAGCGCCGCCTCCATCGACTGCGGCAGCGACGCCGCCAGGCCGACCAGCATCAGGCTGAAGAACACGCCAATGGACAGCACCATGCCCGCGTTCAGCGTGGTGGCCCGCATGCCGGAGGCCTGGCCGCGCTCCACCGGCGGCACCGAATTCATGATCTGCGTGCTGTTGGGCGCGATGAACAGCCCCGAGCCCAGCCCGTTCAGGAAGATCAGCAGCGCGAACAGCCAGTAGGGGAAATCGGCCGGCAGCGCCATCAGCGCGCCGAAGCTGGCTGCGCCCAGCAGCATGCCGCCCACCGCGAACGGCCGCGCGCCCACGCGGTCCGACCAGTAGCCGGCGAACGGCGCGGCCGCCAGCAGGCCCACCGTCAGCGGCAGCATGAAGATGGCCGACCACAGCGGCGTTTCCTCGAAGCTGTAGCCGTGCAGCGGCAGCCAGATGCCCTGCAGCCAGATGATGAGGATGAACTGCAGGCCGCCGCGCGCCACCGACGAGGCCAGGCTGGCCAGGTTGCCGTAGGCGAACGGCCGCAGCCGGAACAGCCGGAAATCGAACATCGGCTTGGCCACGCGGCGCTCGATCGCGAAGAACGCCGCCAGCGCCAGCACGCCCACCACGAAAAAGCCCAGCACCTTGGGGCTGGTCCACGCCATCACGTGGCCGCCGTAGGGCTGGATGCCCTCCGTGATCGCCGTCAGCACCAGCACCAGGCCCACCGCGAAGCTGAGATTGCCGGCCCAGTCGATGCGGTGGCTGACGCGCGCGCCGTGGTCGCGCAATTTCAGGAACCCCCACGCGGTGCCGACCAGCCCGATCGGCACGTTGATCCAGAACACCAGCCGCCAGCTGGTATCGGCCAGCAGCCCGCCGATGATCAGGCCGACGAACTGCCCGCCCACCGCGGCGATCATGTTCACGCCCAGCGCCAGGCCGCGCTGGTGCGGCGGGAAGGCGTCGGTCAGGATGGCGGTGGAATTGGCCATGATCAGCGCGCCGCCCAGCCCCTGCACCACGCGCACCAGGATCAGGTACAGCGCCGCGCCGTTGCCGTTGCCCGGCATCAGCGCCAGCGCGATCGAAGCCGCGGTGAACACCGCGAAGCCCAGGTTGTACATGCGCGCGCGGCCGAACTGGTCGCCCAGCCTGCCGAAGGCCACCACCAGCACCGCCGTCACGATCAGGTAGCCGATGATGGCCCACAGCAGGTAATCGATATTGGCGGGATCGAGCGCCTTGAGCCCGATGCCGCGGAACACCGCGGGCAGGCTGATCAGCAGGATCGAGCTGTTGATGGCCGCGGCCAGCATGCCGAGCGTGGTGTTGCTCAGCACCATCCACTTGTGGCTGGCCGGCCGCGGATGGCCCGGGGCATGATGGGCGGGGGAATGCGGACCGGCGCCATGGCCGCCGGCCTTGGCGGAAGAAGCGTGTGCCTTCATGATTGTGCGAGCCTGCGAGACGGGGCGTTGCGCCCCATGATTTATCTGTATTATGCAGATATCTACTGATAGCAAGCTGAAAGCACGAGCCGGAACGTCGCGTGCATAATACAGGCATCTTACAAACGCGCGATCCGCGCACGCAACAAGGAAGGCGGCCCCGGCCGGCCGCCCGGAGGAGCCCCATGACGCCGCCAGGCAAACCGCCCGGACAACCGCCGGGCATCGAAGTGCTGGAGCAGGAACTCGCCTACCTCGCGCGCGCCCTGGAAGCCGTCCAGCGCAAGCGCCGCTACCCGCTGGACCGCGCGCAATACCTGCTGCTGGCGCTGCTCGAACGCGACGGCCCGCTGCCGGTGACGGCGCTGGCCGAACGGCTGCTGCTGGACGATTCGACGGTAACGCGGCAGGTGGCGGCCATGGCCGAACGCGGGCTGGTGGACCGCCTGCCCAATCCCGCCGACGGCCGCAGCATGCTGATCCGCGCCACCCCGGCAGGCCTGGAAACGGCCGGCCAGATGCGCGACATGCGCATCGGCCGCGTGGCCCTGCTGTTCGAAGGCTGGCCCGACGACGACCGCGTCCGGATGGCCGAACTGCTGGCCCGGCTCAACGCTTCGCTGCGGGCCACGCTGTCCACTCGATAGCGGGGTGGGGGCCGGACCCCCGGCCGCCCAGGCGGATTTCACCAAATTCTTGATTTCATCGAATGTTGAAATTCGGTTTTTGGTGAAATTACTTGTGAACTTTCACTAATCATGGCATTTTCACTTTATGTTGAAATCCATAGATCCAGTGAAAATCGAAGGGCAAGCTGCCGAGATGCTTCACCGCATCCTGGAACATATCCCTTCTATCGAGCGCCTGGAGATCCGCCGTCCATCAACCGCAGGCGAGCGCTCTATCGACCTCGTCGCTCACATCGACATCTTCGGTCGCCGGCATACCCTGGTCGCTGAAGTGAAGGCCAGTGGCCAGCCTCGGCAAGTGCGGCCAGCGCTGCTCATGCTGAAAGACTACGCGGCACGCCAAGCGGAGACCGTCACACCGGTGTTCATAGCGCCTTACCTGTCGGCCGAGGCCCAGGCCTTGTGTCGCGAGTACGACGTTGCGTTCCTGGATCTGGAAGGCAACGCGCGGCTGGCGTTCGGCACCTTCTTCATTGCTCGCCAGGTCGCCAGCAAACCTGCCGCGGAGCGGCGCGAACTGCGCTCCCTATTCAAGCCCAAATCCGCGCAAGTGCTACGGCAGATGCTGCGCGAGCCTAACCGGCCCTGGCGGGTGGCGGAGCTGGCCCAGGCAGCCCATGTCAGCTTGGGGCATGTGAGCAACGTGCGCACGGCTCTGGTGGAGCGGGAGTGGGCGCAGGTGGCTGATGAGGGGGTGTTTCTGTCGAACCCTGATGCACTGCTGGACGCCTGGCGCGAAGCCTACGAGCCGCCAGCAGGAAAACGTCAAACCTTCTATACCACCTTGCACGGTTCAGCCTTTACAGAGGCCCTGCGCGCCATGCCAGCCTCTTCGGCAGAAACGGGGAGAGTGGCGCTGGCCACGTTCTCTGCGGCCCAGTGGCTCGCGGCCTACAGCCGCACGGGAATCCAGTATTTCTATGCCGACAAGATGGGCCTGCAGCAGCTGCAAACGGCCTTGCACCTTTCACCAGCCGGCAAGGGCGAGAACGTCGTTGTGACCGTGCTCGACGACTTGGGCGTATTCCTCGATACGGACAAGCCCGCGACAGGCATCGTCTGCACGAGCCCTGTTCAAACTTACTTGGATCTTGCCCATGCTGGAGAACGTGGCCGCGAGGCAGCTGAACATCTTCGGAAAGAGAAATTGCAATGGTCCCTATGACACCCGGCGACCCGCAATTCGCCTCGGACTACGACGACCGGACCACCGCGGCGGTCAAGTCCGTTCTGATCGAGATTGGACAGATTCTCGGCAGCTTCAAGGGCAAGTTTGCTGTCGTGGGCGGGGTAGTCCCCTGGCTGCTGCTGGGCGACAACGAAGAAATGCCCCACGTCGGAACACTGGACCTGGATCTGGGATTGGATGCCGAGGCGCTCGGGGATGGCGAATACGCCAATTTGGTGGAAGAGTTGCTGGGCCATGGCTATGCACAGCGGAAGGAACTGAGGCGTTTCCAGCTCGTGCGCAATATCCAGCCGAAGGACGGCGGCCCCTCCATTGACGTGATGATCGACTTCCTGAGGCCCAGAGATGCTCAACTCGTCAAGAATGTGCCTCCTCTGATCAGCAACTTCGCGGTGCAAGGGGCAGACGGCGCGGACTTGGCCATCCGCTTCTACCAGATGGTGGCAATCGTCGGCTCCATGCCTCATGGCGGCACCAACCGCGTGGAGGTGGCCGTGTGCTCCATTCCCGCATTGCTGGCCATGAAGGGACATGCCATCGCGGGTCGCTACAAGCAAAAGGACGCCTACGATATCTACTACTGCGTCCGTAACTATCCCGGCGGCCCGCAGGCACTGGCCGAGGACTGCCGGCCATTGCTTGGACATGCCAGCGGACTTGCCGGCTACCAGCACATCGCCAGTAAGTTCGATACGGCCGAAGGCTTTGGCCCGACCTGCGTGCGGCATTTTGTCGAAGATACGCAGGTGCTGAGCGAGCGCACGCCGGAACAGTGGCAAGTGGATGCCTTCGGACAGGTGGATGCGTGGCTGCGTGCCTTGGGCTTGAGGTAAGCAACCATCTTCTCTAAGCCACGGCCAGCTTCGAATAGCTGGCCTCCACGCATTCCATGAACGCGCGCAGCGTGGCGGAGGCGCGCTTCTGGTACCAGACCATGCCGCTGGAGCGCGCCACATGCGGCAGTTGCAGCTTGAGCACCTTGATGAGCCCGAGCTTCTCGAAATAGTGGGAGACCTGCGGCGCGAGGATGGCCAGCGCATCGGTGCGGTTCAGATAGGCCTGGATGGTGTGCACCGACAGGGTCTCGATGCGGTCGCGCGGCATGGGCAGCCCATGCTCCTGCAGGGCGCGGTCCAGCGGCTCGCGCAGCGGCGTGCCGATGGGCGGCAGCACCCAGGGATAGCCTTGCAGGTGCATCCACTGGATACGCTTGCGCCGCGCGAGCGGATGGCGCGTGCCCACCACCAGCAGCATGGGCTCGGACGACAGCACCTTGACGCTCAGTTCGGCCGGGCAATCGAGGGGAATGCGGCCGATGAAAATATCGATCTTGCCCAGCCACAGGTCGGTCAGGTGCGCCTCGGTGGCGCCTTCGCGGACCACGACCGTGGTGCCGGGGAATTTCTGCTTCAGCAGCGCCAGGCTTTCCGGCACCACGCCGATGGTGGCGTGCGGACTGGTGCCCACGCTGATGCGTTCCCGGTCGCCCGACAGCAGGCCGTGCAGTTCGTCCGTGACGTGGCTCAGCGTGGCCAGCGCGTTGCGCGCATGGCGGATCAGGCACTGGCCGTAGATCGTGGGATGCAGCCCCTTGGGCAGGCGTTCGAACAACTTGACGCCGAAGCCCGCTTCCAGTTCGGCGAGGATCTTGGACACCGCGGGCTGCGAGACGTTGGACAGCGCCGCCACCTTGCCGACGTTGCGGCAATCGTCCAGCGCGACCAGCAATTGATAGTGCCGGGTCTTGAGGTGGCCGAGAAAGCGCGGATTGCTCATTGCAGATAACCGTAAGGTTATGCCAACGAGCAATTCTCTCATTAGACGCGCCGGGCGGCGAAACGTAGCATGGCCCTCCATTCCAGCGAATACAAGGAGGGGGAGCCAGCCATGAGCATACCGCGATTGAACGGCGTCATCCGCGCGCTCGAGTCAGGCGGGCCGGCATTCGTGTGCATGAGCAATTTCGACATCGCCCGGGCGCAGGAGATCGCCGGCGATCCCTATGACGGCATGGCGTTCGAGATGGAGCACAACCCCTACGACATCAAGGGGCTGCGCGACTGCCTGCAGTACATGCTCGATCCGCGCCGCATCGCCAAGACGGGCAGCGTCGCGCCACCGGTCACGCCCATGGTGCGCATACCGCCCAACGGCGGCGAGATGAATCAATGGATCGCCAAGCAGGTGCTCGACATCGGCGTGTACGGCATCATCTGGCCGCATGTGAGCACCGTGGAAGAAGCGCGCAACGCGGTGGCCGCCTGCCGCTATCCCAGGCCCCGCGAAGCGCCGCGGTTCGAGCCGCCGGGCCTGCGCGGCGACAGCCCGCGCAATGCCGCCCGCTACTGGGGAGTTTCGCAACAGGAGTACTACGAGCGCGCCGACGTATGGCCGCTCGACCCGAAAGGCGAAATCCTGGTCGCCATCATGTGCGAGGACCCTGCCGGCATCGCCAACCTGCCGAAGATGCTGGAGGAAGTCCCGGGCATCGGCGCCGTCATCGTGGGAGAAGGCGACCTGTCGCAAAGCCTGGGCTTGCCGCGGCAGTACGACCATCCGACCGTGACCGCGGCGATCGACGAGATCCTGGCCATCTGCAAGGCGCACGGCGTGGCGTGCGGCCATCCGCACATCGACAGGAACAACATCGTCGAAGCGATAGAACGCGGTTTCCGCTGGCTGATGCCCAAACCCGAACGCTCCAACCATGCGCTGGAACTCGGGCGAAGCACGGCGCGCAAGCAGTCCGGCAATTAGAAAACAGAAAGAGAGGAGACAAGCATGAAGGTTCGGACATGGTGCCTGGCCCTGGCGGCCGGCGCGCTCGCAGCCGCCACGGCGCAAGCGCAGAACTATCCCAACAAGCCGGTGCGCGTGGTCGTCGGCACGACGGCCGGCAGCAGCATGGACGTGGTGGCGCGCGGGCTGGCGGAGAGGCTTTCCAGGATCTGGGGGCAGTCCGTCATCGTCGACAACCGCGCGGGCGCGGCCGGGCTGATCGGCGAGGAACTGGTGGCCAAGTCGGCCCCCGATGGATACACGCTGCTGTACGCCGCCGGCTCGCTCGCGGCGCGCCCCGCCCGCTACCGCAAACTGCCGTTCGACGTGCTGCGCGATTTCGAGCCGGTAACGCAGGTGGTGTCGCGCGGCGAAGTGCTGACCGTCAATCCGCAGGTGCCGGCCAAGGACACCCGCGAACTGATCGCGCTGGCGAAAGCCAGGCCGGGCCAGATCCGCTATTCCACCGGCGGCGTGGGCAGCGCCAGCCAGATGGGCATGGAGCTGTTCAACCTGATGGCGGGCATCAAGCTCACCAACGTGCCGTACAAAGGCGGCCCGCAGGCGATCAACGACGTGGTAAGCGGCACTATCGAAGCCTATTTCGGCGGCCTGCTGCCGGTGTTGCCGATGATCAAGGAAGGACGGCTGCGCGCGCTGGGCACCAGCGGGCCGCGGCGTTCGTCCATCCTGCCGGATGTGCAGACCATGGCCGAAGCCGGCGTGCCCGGCTTCGAGTTCGACAACTGGAACGGCATTTTCGTGCGGGCCGGCACGCCGCCGGAGATTGTCGAGAAAATCGCCGCCGACATCCGGACGGTGGTCTCTTCGGAGGAACTGAAAAGCCGCTTTGCCTCGCAGGGCATCGACCTCGTCAGCACGAGCCCGGCGGACTTCAAGAAATACTTTGCCGCGGAAGTGGCGAAATGGCCGGAAGTGGTGAAGGCCGCCAACATCGCCGTGCAGTGAGCGCCGCCCTCCGACCAGAAAGGTTTCAACTTGAAGATTTCGCACATCGAAACCAGCATCGTCCGGCTGCCGGCCGATGAACCGCTGGCCAACCCGGCGGCGCCGGCCGCCGGCACGCGCAATTTCGTGACCGTCACGGTCAGGACCGACGATGGGCTGGAAGGCATCGGCTTCTCGTTTTTCGGCTGGGCCATCACCGGCGCGCTCAGGACGGCGATCGACGAACTAGGGGCGCTGATCATCGGCGACGACCCGCTGCGCGCGGAAACCATCGCGGCAAAGCTGCGCGGCGCGGCCGGCGGCGCGGGGCCGGGCGGCATATTCACGCTGGCGCTGTCCGCGCTCGACATCGCGCTGTGGGACATCAAAGGCAAGGTCGCCAACCTGCCGGTGTCGAAACTGCTGGGCGGCAGCCGCGATCGCGTGCCCACGTATGCGAGCGGCGCGCTGGGCCGGACGCTATCGCTGGACCAGGTGGCCGAGGCCGCCGCCACCCTGGTGAAAAAAGGCTTTCGCCAGATGAAAACCCAGCTCGCGCTGCCCGGCCCGCCGAACCCGCGCGGCGAGGTAGAACGCATCCGCGCCATCCGCGCCGCCATCGGCCCTGACATCGACCTGATGTGCGACGTCAACCAGCGCTGGAGCGTGCACCAGGCCATCGACATCGGCCAGCGTCTGGAAGACACCCGCCTGTTCTGGCTGGAAGACGTGACCCGCCATGACGACTACCAGGGGCTGGCCTGCATCACCGATGCGCTGTCCACCCCCATCGCCGGCGGCGAATACGTGTACGGGCTGCCGGCGTTCCGCCAGATGATCGAGGCGCGTTCGGTGGATATCGTCATGGTCGACGTGCTGCGCGCGGGCGGCATCACGCAGTGGCAGAAAATCGCTGCCATGGCGGAAGCGTTCAACATGCCCGTGGTCAGCCATTGCCACCCGGAAGTGTCCATTCACCTGGTGGCGGCGTTCCCGCACGGCCTAACTGTCGAATACATGCCGTGGCTGTACCGCATCTTCGAGGAACCGCTGCAAATCCAGGACGGGCAGATGCTCGTGCCGGACCGGCCCGGACTGGGGCTTACCTTCAACCGCGAGGCCCTGCGCCGCTATTCGAGCTGACGGCCACGCAAACGCCGATCCAGGGTGGGCGCGACGGCGCGCCAAGGGCCTTCCGGGCGCGCGAGCATTTCCTAACACATAGACAGCGCCCTGTCAGTTTCACTTTGAAACAAGCCGGCCGCAACTTTCCATTACATTTCCTGCCAATTTCCGCACCGTGTCCGTGTGCCGGGGCGCTCTAGCCGCATCGCCGCCCCAGCCGTCCGGCCGCGGTCTTTCATCAACGAACGGATGCGGCCACGGCCGAGCCTGGCCCACCAAGAACCCAGAACAAATGCCATGCGAAAGATCCTGTCTTTTCTCATCTTGTGTTTTGCGATGTTCTCGGCGCAGGCCTACGCGCAAAGCGGCAGCCGCCCGACCGGCGTGTTCCTGACCACCGACTATCCGTCCCTCACCCTGCAGCCCGGCACCACCTCCAACATCAGCCTCACGCTGGCCAACCGCGGCGTGGCGCCCAGCCGCATGGCGCTGCGCGTGACCGACGTGCCCGCAGGCTGGAAGGCCACGCTGCTGGGCGGCGGCCAGCCGGTGTCGGCCGCCATGCCCGGCACCGACAACAGCGTGCTGCTGCAGCTGCGCGTGGAAGTGCCGGCCGACGCGCCCAAGGCCCCGCACACCCTGACGGTGCTGGCCGAAGGCCCGGCCGGCACGGTACGGCTGCCGATCGACGTGGCGCTGGCCGACCAGCTGCCGGCCAAGCTGGTCATCGACTCCAAGCTGCCCGCGCTGCGCGGCGGCCCCAGCTCCTCGTTCGACTACCAGTTCAGCCTGCGCAACGATAGCGGCAAAGACCTGCTGGTCACGCTCGGCGCCGACGCCCCGCAGTACTTCGACACCTCGTTCACCGAGGGCTACGGCACGCAGCAGCTCACCTCGGTGCCGGTCAAGGCCGGCGAGTCGAAAGACATGAAGCTCAGCGTGCGGCCGCCGTCCAACGTCAAGCCCGGCAGCTTCCCGATCAAGATCTCGGCCCAGGCGCAAGACGCCAGCGCCAATGCCGACCTGTCGCTCGAGATCATCGGCCAGCCCTCGCTGCGCATCTCCGGCCGCGACGGCCTGATGAGCGCCGACGCCACCGCCGGCACGGCGAGCACCGTTCCCGTGGTGATCCAGAACGACGGCTCGGCGCCCGCCGCCAACGTCGAACTGTCGGCCACCGCGCCCAATGGCTGGGAGATCGAATTCGAGCCCAAGACCATCGACCAGATCGCCGCCGGCGGCCATGCCGAGGCCCAGGCCAAGCTGACGCCGTCCAAGCAATCGCTGGCCGGCGACTACATGGCCACGGTGCGCGCCTCGTCCGGCGGCCAGTCGGCTTCGGGCGACTTCCGCATCACCGTCCATACGTCCACCCTGTGGGGCATCGCCGGCGCGGTCATCATCGCCATCGCCGTGCTGGTGCTGGTGGGCGCCGTCGCGAGGTTCGGACGGCGATGAGCGAACTCGTCATCCAGGCCGACGGCCTCACGCGCCGCTACGGCGCCACCACCGCCGTCGACCACATCACCTTCACGGTGGAGCGCGGCGAAGTGTTCGGCCTGCTGGGCCCGAACGGCGCCGGCAAGACCACCACCATCCTGATGCTGCTGGGCCTGACCGACATCAGCGCGGGCAGCGTGCGCGTGCTGGGCCGCGACCCGCAGCGCGAGCCGCTGGCCGTCAAGCGGCAGGTCGGCTACATGCCCGACGCGGTCGGCTTCTACGACCACCTGACCGCGCGCGAGAACCTGTCGTACACCGCGCGCCTGCTGGGCATGCCGGCCGGCGAACGCGACGCCGCCATCGACGCCGCGCTGGCGCGCGTGCGGCTGCAGGACGTGGCCGACAAGCGCGTGGCGACCTTCTCGCGCGGGATGCGGCAGCGCCTGGGGCTGGCCGAGATCGTCATGAAAGGCACCCAGGTGGCCATCCTCGACGAACCCACGTCGGGCCTGGACCCGCAGTCCACCGAGGAATTCCTCGAACTGGTGCGCAGCCTGGCGGCCGAGGGCGTGTCGGTGCTGCTGTCCTCGCACCTGCTGGAACACATGCAGCGCATCTGCGACCGCGTGGCGCTGTTCCAGCGCGGCCGCATCGCGCTGATGGGCACCGTGCCGGCGCTGGCCAAGCAGGTGCTGGGCGGCGGCTACGCGGTGGCGGTCGAAGCCGATGGCCAGGGCCTGGCCGGGCACCTGCGCGCCATTCCCGGCGTCTACCAGCTCGAACAGCCCGACCCGCAGCACTACCGCCTGCTGGCCGACCACGACGTGCGGGCCGACGCCGCGCGCGCCGTGGTGCAGGCCGGCGGCCAGCTGTACCGGCTGTCGGTGGACCAGCCCAGCCTGGACGTCATCTACAACCGCTTCTTCCAAAGTCAATGAGCCCGCCCCTACGCGCTTCGCGCGCCCCTCGAGGGGCGGCACCGGCGGACCGGCGAAGCCGGATCCGCGGTGCCCTGGATGGGGCGGAGCAAGTTCATGCATCGTGTCAGGCGCGCGGCGCCGAGGAGTATAGATATGCAGCGTGAAGGCTCTCCGTGGCACGGGGTCGAGACCGTCACGGTCAAGGAACTGGCCGACCACCTTTCCAGCGCCCGCATGCGGATCCTGGAATGGCTGATCGTGCTGACCGCGGCGGCGTCGCTGTACGGCGTGGTGCAGCAGATCCGCAGCACCACGGCGTCGGATCCGTTCATCTTCCTGCGGCTGTTCACCGCCGCCCAGGCGCCGCTGCCGTCGTTCGCGTCACTGCTCGGCTTCCTGATTCCGCTGGTGGCCATCGGGCTGGGCTTCGACGCCATCAACAGCGAATACAACCGGCGCACGCTCAGCCGCATCCTGTCGCAGCCCATCTACCGCGACGCGCTGCTGCTGGGCAAGTTCCTGGCGGGCCTGGGCACGCTGGCGATCTGCCTCATCACGCTGTGGCTGCTGGTGATCGGCACCGGCCTCCTGCTGCTGGGCGTGCCGCCCAGCGGGGAAGAAATCGCCCGCTCGCTGCTGTTCCTGGTGGTGGCGCTGGCCTATGCGGGCGTGTGGCTGGCGGTGGCGATGCTGCTGTCCATCGTGTTCCGCTCGCCGGCCACCTCGGCGCTGGCCGCGCTCGGGCTGTGGCTGCTGTTCACGATGCTGTGGCCCATGCTGGCGCCGGCCGTGGCGCAGGCCATCGCGCCGCCCGATCCGGTATCGCTGATGCTGGGCCAGCCCAGCCTGGAAACCATGCAGTGGGAACAGGCGCTGGGGCGGATATCGCCCACGCGGCTGTTCGGCGAGGCGGTGGTCGGGCTGCTGAACCCCGGCACCCGCACGCTGGGGCCGCTGTTCATGGACCAGCTCGAAGGCGCGGTGATGGGATCGCCGCTGCCGCTCGGGCAGAGCCTGGGCATCATCTGGCCGCAGGCGGTGGGGTTGATCGCCGGGGTGATCCTGCTGTTTGCGCTGGGGTATGTGGTGTTCCAGCGGCAGGAAGTGCGGGCGTAGCGCCGGCGGCCCGGGATCATTTTCGCCAATCGTAGCTATCCCAACTCGCCTCCGGCCTCGAAGGCATCTATGGTGAATCGCGGTGTTGCCCCTGTGCGGCACACCGCGATCATTCCATGGCGGGAATATTCCTTCGAGGCTATAATCAATGCGTTGGCAGGTCGAGTACACCGACGAATTCGGTCATTGGTGGAATACGCTGCGTGCAGATGAACAGGAGTCCGTAGCCGCTTCGGTGCAATTGCTTGAAGCCCTTGGGCCTTCGCTCGGCTTTCCACACAGCAGCGGGATCGGCACGTCCAGGCATGGCCATATGAGGGAACTGCGAACGCAGCACGATGGGCGGCCTTTTCGCACGCTATACGCGTTCGACCCTCGGCGGACGGCCATTCTGTTGATAGGTGCGGACAAAACGGGAAACGATCGCTGGTACGACCTCTATGTTCCGATCGCGGATCGGCTGTACGACCAACACCTCGAAGAATTGAGGGCGGAAGGATCAAGCGATGGCTAAGAAATTTTCGACACTGCGTGCCCGCATGTCTTCCGAGTCACAGGCACGCGCAGCGGCAAAGGCCCGGGCCATGCTCGAGGAAATGCCGCTGAACGAGCTCCGTCAAGCGCGAGGCTTGTCCCAACAGGAACTGGCCGAGCGTCTCCAGGTGCAGCAACCTTCGATCGCCAAGCTGGAGAAACGCACCGACATGTACCTCTCCACACTGCGCAGCCATGTCGAGGCAATGGGGGGACAGTTGGAAGTCATCGCGCGTTTTCCGGACGGCGAAGTAAAGATTAAGAACTTATAGCTTTCGGCGACAACGGCGGCGTCGCCCTGCTGAACCCCGGCACCCGCACCCTCGGCCCGCTGTTCATGGACCAGTTGGAAGGCGCGGTAATGGGATCGCCGCTGCCGCTGGGCAAAGCCTGGGCATCATCTGGCCGCAGGCGGTGGGGTTCTCGAGATTGCGCGCCGCCCATTTTTTGTTGATGATCAAACACCGCTTCGAGGGAAGTGGCGTCCAAGACTTTCAGGGCCCAGGCGTCGAGGTCTTGCAGTGAGGCTGTCTGCAAACGTTGGAGGAGGGCTGCGGGCAGGGGGCCGAATTTATGGGTCAGCAAGCGTTCCAACTGTCGAGCCTGGCCTTCCTGGCGGCCCCGCTTCAGCCCTTCTTCAGTCGCATATCTCAATGCCGCGATTTCATCGGCCATGGCCGCTCACGCACGAACGCCCGACGCCGCGCCTGATCGTCCATACTCAGAACCTTGAGCCGCCGCACGGTCTGTTGTACAGGCGGATGGGTGACATCATCCATGATGGCGTCCTCTTGTCCGTGCTGAAAGCAGGCGACCCATGCGGCCAGAGCCGCAGGCAGTCGGCCCGGCCGCTCTGCCTTCGGCAATTCTAGTTCTAGTATATGCAGCTGCAGTTCGTCGCCCATCAAGGTGCCGGAACGGCGATCACGGAATTGGGTCAGAGGGACGGCGCCGGTTTATCCGTCAGGGAAAACCGAAGTCAATCCCCGCTACTTCCACCGCCCCACCCAATACGCCGTCGACACGTCATGCTCGCCAGCCGGCCCGCCGCCCAGTTCAGCGGCAATCCCCGTGGCCAGCACCTTCCCGTACTCCACGCCCCACTGGTCATAAACATCGATGCCCCACACGGCCCCCTGCACGAACACCTTGTGCTCGTACAAGGCCAGCAACGCGCCCAAGGCCTGCGGCGCGAGCCGCGGCAGCACGATCAGGTTGGAAGGCCGCCCGCCGTGATGCGCCTTGTGGCACGCCAGCCAACGCGCTTCGTCGTCGTTCGCCGCCTTGGTCCGCTGCTCGGGCACCAGCTCGGCAACGCTCTTGCCCCGCAGCAAGGCCTCGCGCTGGGCCAGGCAATTGGCCACCAGCAGCCGATGATGCTCGGGATAAGGATGATCGGCCTCGCGGCAGATGATGAAATCCACCGGCGCGCCCTCCGGCCCCTGGTGCAGCCACTGGAAGAAGGTGTGCTGCCCGTCCGTCCCCGGCATGCCCCATACCACCGGCCCGGTCGGCACCGTGACGGTGGCGCCGCCCACGTCCACCGACTTGCCCAGGGATTCCATCTCCAGCTGCTGCAGATAGGGCACCAGGTTCCCCAGCCGCGCGTCGTACGGCGCGATGTTGTAGGTGGCATAGCCGAAGGCCGAGCGATTGGCCAGCCCGGCCAGCGCCAGCTGCACCGGCGCATTGCCCGACAGCGGCGCCCGCGCGAAATGCGCGTCCATCGCCGCCGCGCCCTCCAGCAGGCCGTCCAGCGCCTCGGCGCCCAGCGCCAGCGCGATCGGCAGCCCGATCGACGACCACACCGAATAGCGCCCGCCGGCCCAGTCCCAGAACCGGAAAATCTGCTCCGCCGGCACGCCCAGCTTCTGCGCCGCGGCCACGTTGGACGTGACCGCCGCCACCTGCGCCATCGGCTCGGCCACGCCGCCGTCGCGCAGCCATTCGATGGCGCGCTCGGCGTTGCGCATGGTCTCGATCGTGGAGAACGACTTGGACGACACCACCACCAGCGTGGCATGCGGGTCCAGGCCCAGCACCCCGGCCTCCATCGCATGGCCGTCGATATTGGCCACGAAACGCACCTCGCGCCGCGCGCCGGCATAGCCCAGCGCGCTCACCACCAGCTTGGGCCCCCAGTCGCTGCCGCCGATGCCGATGTGCAGCACCGACTTGTAGCGCCCATCGCCATCCACGCGCCGCACGAAAGCGCGCACCCGGTCGCGCTCCACGCCCACCTCGGGCACCGGCGAGGGCTCGGCGCGCAGCGCCGTATGCCAGGCCGCGCGATGCTCGGTCACGTTGGCGATGCCGCCTTCCAGCAGCGTGCGGCGGGCGTCGTCGAACCCGCGCGCGGCCAGCAGCGCCTCGCCCGCCTGGCGCAGGTCTTCCGACCACGCCTGCGCGCTCAGGTCCAGGTGCAGGCCGGCGGCCTCCACCACGCGCAGCACCTGCGCGCCGCGGTCGGCCGCCTTCGCGGCCTGCAGGAAGGCCCGCCACTCGGGGCATTCGGCCAAGGGCGCCGGCGACGCCACCGGGCCCGACACGCCAACAGATTCCTTCATGCCGGGCTCCTCAGAACGGCAGCCTGGCGTCCGGCTTCACGCGCAGCAACTGCTCGCGGAAGGCGGACTGGATGCGCGCCAGCGCCGCGTCGTCGTCGGCCTCGAAGCGCAGCACCACCACCGGCGTGGTGTTGGAAGCGCGCGCCAGGCCGAAACCGTCGGCATACTCGGCCCGCACGCCGTCGATCGTGACCACGTCGCGCGCGCCCTCGAACCGCCCTTCGCGCTGCAAGCGCTCGATCAGGTCGAACTGCTCGCCTTCCCGCGTCTCCAGCTTCAGTTCCGGCGTCGACTTGGCCTGGGGCAGGATCTCCAGCATCGCCGAGGGGTTGGCCGCGCGCGACACGATCTCCAGCAGCCGGGCGCCGGCGTACAGGCCGTCGTCGAACCCGTACCAGCGGTCCTTGAAAAAGATGTGCCCGCTCATCTCGCCGGCCAGCGGCGCGCCGGTTTCCTTCAACTTGGCCTTGATGAACGAATGGCCGGTCTTCCACATCAGCGGCCGGCCGCCCGCCTTGCGCACTTCCTCCGCCACGAAGCGGGTGCACTTCACGTCGTAGATGACCTCGGCGCCCGGGTTGCGCACCAGCACGTCGCGCGCGAACAGGATCAGCTGGCGGTCGGGCCAGACGATCTGTCCCGATTTCGTCACGATGCCCAGCCGGTCGCCGTCGCCGTCGAACGCCAGGCCCAGCTCGCAATCGGTTTCGCGCAGGCAGCGCGTGAGGTCTTCCAGGTTGTGCGGGTCGGCCGGGTCGGGGTGATGGTTGGGGAAACGGCCGTCCACGTCGCAGAACAGGTCCACCACCTCGCAGCCCAGCGCGCGGAACAGCTTCACCGCCGTCGGCCCGGCCACGCCGTTGCCGGCGTCGACGGCGATCTTCATCGGCCGCGCCAGCTTCACATCGCCCACGATCCGGTCCAGGTAATCCTGCACCACGTCGCGGCGCTCGAGCTTGCCGGTAGCCGGCGCCGGCGGCAGCGGCGCGAGCATCGCGTCGCGCAGCGCGGTAATGGCCGGCCCGAACAGCGTCACGCCGCCCAGCATCATCTTGAAGCCGTTGTACTCCGGGGGATTATGGCTGCCGGTAATGGCGATGCCCGACCCGTTGCCCATGGTGCTGGCCGCGTAGTACACCAGCGGCGTGGGCACCATGCCGATGTCGATCACGTCGATGCCGCCTTCCAGCAGACCGCCCTGCAGCGCCTCCGACAGCTCGGGCCCGCTCAGGCGGCCGTCGCGGCCCACCACTATCCTGGAGAGGCCCATTTTGCGCGCCTCGGCCGCCAGCGCCAGGCCCAGCAGACGGGCGAACCCCGCGCTCAGCGGGGCGGGCACCACCCCGCGGATGTCATAGGCCTTGAATACGGAAGCGGCGATGTCGACGGCAGTCTGTGTAGATTCAGTCACGCAAGTCCCCTAGAAAGTCGATACCGATTATCCATGATAAGGATGACGGCGCCTTTTTCCACGGTAACCCAGCGTTACCCGCCCGCCAAATACCGCCTTGGGGGGCATCCATGCGCCGTAGCGCGGACGACCGAGGGGCGTCCGGCCTCGTCCAGATGGGTGGCATACCCGCGGCGCCGAAGCACGGTGTCATACAATACCGGGCGAGCTCGCAGCATCGCGGCGCTGCCTCGCGCAGCCCCGCTCCGCCGCCCTATCGATGCTTTCTCGGTTTCATCCGGCGCGCATGCTCAACCTCACCGTCAGTTTCATCGCCTCCCTGGTCATCAATCTGTTCATCGTGCGCTACGGCAGCGGACGACGGTCCATCGCGGCCGACTCGGATTTGCAGGGCGTGCAGAAATTCCATACCCGGCCCGTCCCCCGCATCGGCGGGCTGGCCATCATGGCGGCCTGTTGGCTGGCGGTGGCGGCGCTATGGCCGCGGGACGGCTACCTGGCCGGACAACTGACGACCCTGCTGCTCGCCTCCCTCATCGCTTTCGCCAGCGGACTGGCCGAAGACATCACCAAGAAAGTGCGCCCCTTCGTGCGGCTGATCGCCACGGCGGCGGCGGCGCTGCTCGGCTGTACGCTGGCCGGGGCCATCATTCCCCGGGTGGACGTGGCGCTGATCGACGGCTGGATGGCGCACTGGCCGGTGCTGGCGGTCGTATTGAGCGTGGTGTGCGTGGCGGGAATGGTCAATGCGGTCAACATCATCGACGGGTTCAACGGGCTGGCATCCGTCACCGCCATCCTGATGTTCATGTCGCTCGGCTACGTGGCGTTCAAAGTAGGCGACCCCTTCGTGCTGGGGGGAGCGCTCATCATGATCGGCGCCATCCTGGGATTTTTCCTCTGGAATTACCCCAACGGCATGGTGTTCCTTGGCGACGGCGGAGCGTACCTGCTGGGCTTCGTACTGGCCGAGCTGGGCATCCTGCTGGTGGCGCGCAATCCGCAGGTGTCGGCCTGGTATCCGGCGCTGCTGTTCATCTATCCGATTTTTGAAACGGTATTTTCAATCTATCGCAAGAAGTACCTCAGAGGGATCTCGCCCGGCGTGCCCGACGGGGTGCATTTGCACATGCTGATCTACAAGCGGGTCATCCGCTGGGCGATCGGCAAGCGCAACGCCCGGGTGCTGCTGCGGCGCAATGCCATGACATCCCCTTACTTGTGGGCGCTTGCTCTGATCGCGGTGATGCCGGCTACCATCTTCTGGGCACAGAAATATGTGCTGGTGGGATTTCTGCTGGGTTTCATTCTTGTTTACTGTCTGCTGTATAGGGCCATCGTAAGATTCCGGACGCCCAAATGGCTCGTGCTGCACCGCACACACTGAAACAAGGAAAAACTGGAAATAAGCTCGGATGAAACCATTAGCTACTCGCTGTTAGTACTTGTAACTTGTAACCGCTCCAGCAAAGCTACAATCGTCCACCCTGGATTGACGCATTTGCCGAACCAAATCACAGATTTGGTTACATTGCAGTCATAGGAAGTCCACGCCCCGACTCTATGCTGGCGCTCTGTCAGAAAAACACCGACAACGTGGGCCCTCAGGGCAACTTGTCCGCAACACGTTAAGGGCCTCAATAAAAGCAAGTACTTTCTTACTGCTCCCTTTCGGCCAGTCCGATAGGGTGGCCCAGGCATCGAAAAAAACGGCAGGGGAAGAAGAATGACTGCAGCGTTAAAGTATTTCGGCACGGACGGCATCCGGGGCAAAGTAGGCGGAGACGTAATCAATGCAGCGTTCGCGCTGCGCCTGGGCCAGGCAACAGGCACGGTGCTGGCCGCCGACAGCCCCGCGGGCGTGCGCCCGACGGTCCTGATCGGCAAGGACACCCGCATATCGGGCTATATGCTCGAGTCCGCCCTGGAGGCCGGGCTATCGTCCGCCGGCGTGGACGTCGTCCTGGCCGGCCCCATTCCCACCCCCGCGGTGGCGTATCTCACGCGGGCACTGCGCCTTTCGGCGGGCATCGTCATCAGCGCCTCGCACAATCCTTACGACGACAACGGCATCAAATTCTTCTCCGGCCAAGGCAACAAGCTGCCCGACGAAACGGAGTTGCGCATCGAAGCGGCCCTGGAACAGCCAGGACCGTGCGTGCCCTCGGACGGCCTGGGGAAAGTCCGCCGGCTCGACGATGCGGCCGGGCGATATATCGAATTCTGCAAGTCCACCTTCCCAGGCGACAGCAACCTGAACGGACTGAAAATCGTGGTGGACGCGGCGCACGGCGCGGCCTACCACATAGCACCTAACGTATTTCAAGAACTGGGCGCACAAATAATAACCATCGGCTGCGAGCCCAATGGATTCAATATCAACGCCGAAGTGGGCGCTACGCATCCGGAAACCCTGGCGCAAAAGGTGATCCAATATGGTGCGGATCTCGGCATCGCGCTGGACGGCGACGCCGACAGATTACAGATGGTCGACGGCCGTGGACGGCTTTACAATGGCGACGAACTGCTCTACGCCATTATTTCCGAACGCCTGAGCCACGGCCCGGTGGCCGGCGTTGCCGGTACCGTCATGACGAATTACGCGTTCGAACGAAAAATGAACGAACTCGGAATTCAATTCGTGCGCACGCCCGTCGGAGACAAGAACGTACTGGCGGCTCTACAAGAAAAAGGCTGGTTATATGGCGGGGAAAGCTCCGGCCACCTGCTATGCCTGGACAGGCATTCCACGGGCGATGGCATCGTCGCCGCGCTGCAGGTGCTGGGCGCCATGCGCCACTCCGGCCGCAGCCTGCCGGAATTGACCGCCGATCTTCGGCTGCTGCCGCAGAAACTCGTCAACGTCGTGTTGCCGCCGGGCCAGGAATGGCAGCAGCATGCCGGGCTTGCGCAAGCGTATCAGGAAGTGATGAATATCCTGCAGGGGCGTGGACGGGTTCTGATCCGCCCTTCGGGCACCGAACCGAAATTGCGACTAATGGTAGAAGCGGAGGAAGAAGGCCTGGCAGTGAACTGCGTCAATCGCCTGGCGACCAGCCTTGCTTGAATGGGCATGGGCCATAGACACAAAGCGATACGCCATACCGCGTCCGCGGTATTGAGCGGAAGCGCTCGCACCCGAATAATGGACGGCCCCGGGGCGGCTGCCCATGCCTGTCAATACTACGCTGCCCCCTAGGCACACCGAGTAGGCCCACAACATGTTGTCCCAACTCAGAAACTGGCTGGTTTCCCTTTCCCGCCCCCAGAAAGTAGCGGTAATGGTGGCGGCCGACCTGGTCGCATTGCCCACTTGCCTGCTGGCCGCTTTCTATCTGCGGCTCGGCGACGGCTTCGTGCTCCAGCAATATGGCGCCAGCGCACCGGTCATCATGGCACTGGCGACCATGCCAGTGTTCTACTTCTGCAACCTGTACCGCAATGTCGTGCGCTACGTCGACGTCCGCGTGCTGCGTTCCACGGGAATCGGCATCACAATCCTGGCACTGGGCACCTATGCCTTGTCGCTCGTATTGGACACGCCAACGCCGCCGCGCAGCAGCTTGCTGATCTACTGGTTCGTGGCATTCGCATACGTGGTGATCTCGCGGTTCGGCGCTCGCCATCTCTTGCGCAATCCTCAACACCGGCCCGGCCGTCCTCAGCGCGTGGCCATCTACGGCGCGGGAGAGGCGGGCTTTCAGCTCGTCAACGCGATGCGGACCAGCCAGACGTACGTACCCGTCTGCTACTTCGACGACGACCGGCACCTCGAGAATCGCCACGTCGCGAGCCTCAGAGTTCACCCCATCAGCCGCCTGCGCGAAATAGTCAGCAATCTTGACATCGAGCAGATCATCATCGCGATTCCTTCCGCGTCTCCAGAACGGCGTCGGCATATCTTCAACCAGCTGTCAGCACTCGACATCCCGGTAAAGACGCTGCCTACTATGGCGGAGCTCGTTGACGGCAAAGTATCCGACAACGCCATACGTGAAATCAAACTGGAGGATTTGCTCGGCCGCAAGCCCGTGCCTCCGCGCAAGGATCTATTCGCCCGCTGCGTGGCCGGTAAAGTGGTATTGGTCACCGGTGCCGGCGGCTCAATCGGCAGCGAACTGTGCCGTCAGATCGAAACGCAGCGGCCCTCCAAGCTGATACTGCTGGATCATTCTGAATATGCACTGTATTCCATCGAACACGAGCTGCGCGGACGGTTTCCAGAGGCTGCGATAGCGGCTTACCTTGGATCCGTGTGCGACGCATCCTTGTTGTCTGGCATTGTCAGGGAACACCGCGTCGATACCATATACCATGCTGCGGCCTATAAGCATGTTCCTCTTGTCGAAACCAACATGGCCGAGGGCATTCGCAACAACGTCATGGGTACTTGGAACGTAGCGATGGCGGCCGCTCAGCATGACGTGGAAACCTGCGTGCTTGTCTCCACCGACAAGGCTGTCCGCCCGACGAACGTCATGGGCGCGAGCAAGCGCTGCGCGGAACTGATTTTCCAGGCATTCGCATCGAGACAGGCCAATCGCACCACTTTCAGCATGGTCCGCTTCGGTAACGTGCTGGGCTCATCGGGTTCGGTGGTGCCGCTATTCCGACGGCAGATCGAAAATGGGGGACCGGTCACAGTCACCCACACCGACATCATTCGGTATTTCATGCTCATCCCTGAAGCGGCGCAACTCGTGATCCAGGCCGGCGGCATGGCCAAGGGAGGCGAAGTATTCGTGCTCGACATGGGAGAACCGGTGAAGGTCATGGACCTGGCCCGCACGATGATCGAAATGTCCGGGCTCACGGAAAAAACCCCGCAGAATCCGTTGGGAGACATCGAGATCAAAGTCGTAGGCTTGCGTCCGGGTGAGAAACTCTATGAGGAATTGCTGATCGCCGGAGATACGATTCCAAGCGAACATCCACGCATCATGAGTTCGCGCGAACCATGCTTCGGATTAATTGAACTGGAGAATCGGCTCAATAAACTCTTCGAGGCATGCAAGAGCCAGGACGACCTTCAGATCCGCATGGCGCTGCAACAGCTTGTGCCTGAATACGCGCCGTACTCGTCACTGCGCGGTACGCGCATCTCTACACCACTACCGGCAGCCGTCAGCAAGCCGCAAAGAGGAACCAGCAGGAGTCCATATTCGATCACATATGGCGACAAGGCCATTCCAGTTAGCCACGCAGCCTAGCAGCACCACAGCGGAAGCGGGGGGCCGCCGCTGCATTTTGCGTTTGCGCATTTCATGATCAAGAGACTTCTCGATATCGTACTGGCTGGCGTTGGACTCATTATCCTAAGTCCCATCATCGCCGCCCTCTATTTCGCCGTGCGCCACCAACTTGGCCGCCCAGTTTTCTTTCGGCAGATCCGTCCTGGTCTCCATGGCCAGCCGTTTGAAATGATCAAGTTCCGGACCATGCTTGATGTCTGCGGGCCGGACGGTCAACAACTATCCGACGAAAACCGGATGACGCCGTTCGGCCGCTTTCTGCGCAGCAGCAGCTTGGACGAATTGCCGGAACTGTGGAACGTATTGCGGGGCGATATGAGTCTTGTCGGCCCGCGCCCCTTGCTGATGGAATATCTTCCGCTCTATAGCGAAAAGCAAAGGCGACGTCACGAAGTACGGCCCGGTGTTACCGGATGGGCACAAGTGAATGGCCGCAATGCGCTTTCATGGCAGCAAAAATTCGATCTGGATGTCTGGTACGTGGAAAACCGGTCGGTATGGCTTGACATCTTTATCCTGTGGAAAACGGTCCAAAAAGTCATCGTGCGGGAGGGCATAAGCGCCGACGGCCAGGCGACCATGGAGCGTTTCCGTGGGAATGCCAAATGAAAACCCTGGCGATCCTCGGCGCTGGAGGGCATGGCCGTGTAGTTGCAGACGCTGCGGAAGCATCGGGACAGTGGGATGAGATCTTTTTTTTCGACGATTCCTGGCCCGATCGCACTTGCAATGGCCCGTGGCAGATTGTGGGTAACACGAAGCAACTTGAAAATGACGCGAAACATTACGGCGGCATTGTCATAGCCATCGGCATCAATCGGATCCGGCTGAGACTTAGCCAAGAAATGGAATTCAAAGGGGGACGTCTCGCGGTCATCGTACATCCCCACGCCACGATTAGTCGCCATGCCAAGGTCGGCAAGGGTAGCGTGGTATTTGCCGGCGCGGTGGTCAACATAGGTGCCACAGTAGGCCACGCATGCATTATCAACACCGGTGCTACTGTCGACCATGACTGCCAACTGGCCGACGGGGTGCATATCAGCCCGGGCGCAAACTTGGCAGGTACGGTCAACGTTGGTACCTGCGCCTGGATTGGCGCCGGCGCCGCAGTCAGGCAACAGATCGCTATCGGCGCTGATGTGGTGGTAGGCGTCGGTGCCGCGGTAGTCCATGATCAGCCTGCCGGCGTCACCGTCGTCGGCAATCCCGCCAAAGTTCTTAGGACGTCATAATGTTGAACACCGAATTTGCACCATGGCCGTCATTCACTGAAGAGGAAGCCGACGCTGTCCGCCGTGTGCTACTTTCGAATAAGGTTAATTACTGGACTGGCCAGGAATGCCGCGAATTCGAACGGGAATTCGCCCGTTGGACCAATACCGAATATGCAGTGGCTGTTGGAAACGGTACATTGGCACTCGACTTGGCGTTGAAGGCGCTCGGCATTGGTCCGGGGGACGATGTCGTTGTCACACCACGCACCTTCCTTGCATCAGCGTCCAGCATTGTCACGGCGGGGGCGCGACCAATATTTGCCGATGTAGACCTTAACAGTCAGAACATTACCGCGGATACCATTCGGCCAGTACTTACTCCTAACACTCGCGCCATTATCTGCGTTCACCTTGCAGGGTGGCCGTGCGATATGGACCCGATCATGGCACTGGCCAAAGAACGCGACCTTTTCGTAATTGAAGATTGCGCGCAGGCCCATGGCGCAAAATATAAAGGTCGTCCGGTGGGTAGCATTGGCCATATCGGTGCATGGTCATTCTGCCAGGACAAGATCATGACCACCGGCGGCGAAGGAGGTATGGTTACCACCAACAATCGAGACTGGTGGGCCTCTATGTGGTCGTACAAGGATCACGGTAAATCCTGGGAAGCCGTTTACGAGCGCAAGCACCCCCCCGGATTTCGATGGATCCATGAATCGTTCGGCACTAATTGGCGGATGACAGAGATCCAAGCCACCATAGGACGCATCCAACTACGCCGCATGCCGGAGTGGTCACGCAAACGTAGAGAGAACGCGGCGGCGATCGACGAGGTGGCCCAGCGTCACAATATCGTCCGGGCCCCTGTCGTACCAGACTATATCCAGCATGCAGCATACAAGCATTATCTGTTTGTACGACCCGACGCACTGGCGACCGGATGGACTCGCGACCGCATCATCGACGCCATCAACGCAAAGGGTGTGCCCTGCTATCAGGGCTCGTGTTCCGAAGTCTATTTGGAAAAAGCATTCAGGGGCACTGATATGGTTCCCGCTCACCGGCTCTCTAATGCGGTGACACTTGGAGAAACAAGCATAATGTTTCTCGTCCATCCCACGCTAACCGCCGACCAAATAGAGCGAACGACGACGGTATTAGATGACGTGTTGTCTGCGGCAGCGGCACATTGAGTGCGAGATGACTGCAACGGCTCTGTTCCCCGATTCCCAGCTAACGACGACGGCGAGAATCCTCGTTATTGGCGGGCTGGCCGAATCACTTATCAATTTTCGATGGCCGCTGATACGGACACTTGCCGAGCGGGGTCATCAAGTATTCGGTTGTGCAGCGGAGGACCATCCCGAAGTGTCAGCGCGCTTCAGCGAGATTGGCGGTGCCTACTATCAAATACCGCTCAGAAGAGCGGGGATGAATCCGCGTGACGATTGGCGTACCTATTCCGCGCTTCGAAAACTGATACGCACGCTACGAGTTAACGTGGTCATCGCTTATACGATCAAGCCTGTCGTCTATGGCATGCTAGCGGCGCATCGCTGTGGGGTAGCGCGTCGCTACGCGCTGATAACAGGCCTGGGCTATGCCTTTACAGATGCCAGTAGCGACCCACGTAGGGCGATGACACAAAGAATTGCAACATTGCTATATAAGACGAGTCTTAAGAAAGCAAATCATATTTTCTTCCAGAACCCGGACGATCAAGAATTATTCATTGACCGTGCCCTACTATCCCGAGAAGCATCTACTAGCATCGTCAACGGGTCCGGGGTCGATACACGGCGTTTCCGCGTCGAACCGCTGCCAGCAAAACCGGTTTTTCTGCTAATCGCCCGGCTTCTGCGAGATAAAGGCATACGCGAATATGTAGAAGCGGCGCGGATTATCCGGCAGAGATATCCCGAGGCTGTTTTTCTTTTAGCAGGCCCAGTTGACCCGAACCCAGCGGCGATACGCCCTGAAGAACTGCGGAGCTGGGTTAACGACGGCAGTATCGAATATCTCGGCCCTCTTGCCGATGTACGTCCCGCGATCGCTCGCGCTAGCGTCTACGTCCTACCCTCATACCGCGAAGGAACACCCCGAACGGTCCTTGAGGCAATGGCCATGGGCCGGCCGATCATTACTACCAACGTGCCGGGGTGTAGGGAGACGGTCCAGCACGGCATCAATGGCTTGCTTGTACCTCACAAAAACGTACCACAACTAGCGGAAGCAATGGAACAGCTGATCATAGCACCGGAATTGCGCGCACGTTACGCAGGCAAAAGCCGTGAAATCGCCGAAAGCAAATACGACGATATCCAAGTGAGCTCTACGATGATAGACACGATGAACCTAAACGCAAGTGCTGCGCCGATATGATCTTGACCGCGTAGACCGTAACCACAACAAAACCGTTGAATTCTTATGCGAAGTGACTCCAACATGCCCTCTCTGGAAAATACGAAAGTGACCGTCATCGGACTCGGCTACGTCGGCCTGCCGCTCGCGGTCGAATTCGGCAAGCGCTATCCGACCGTCGGCTTCGACATCAAAGCAGAACGCATCGCGGAACTACGCAGTGGTAAAGACTCGACGCTGGAAGTATCGCCAGAGGAATTGGCAAGCAGCGCAATGCTTGAATATACAAACGATCTTGACGCCATACGTCACACGAATGTCTACATCGTGACGGTGCCGACTCCTATCGACGAAGCCAAACGACCTGATCTCACGCCCCTCATTAAAGCGAGCGAGACTATAGGCTCGGTGCTGAAGAAGAACGACGTCGTTATCTATGAATCAACTGTCTATCCAGGTGCCACGGAAGAGGTGTGCGTGCCAATTTTAGAACGCCAGTCTGGACTAGTCTTCAACCGCGACTTCTTCGCAGGCTATAGCCCGGAGCGCATTAATCCGGGCGATAAGCAGCACCGCGTTACCACGATTCAAAAAGTCACCTCAGGATCGACTACGGAAGTCGCCGACTTTGTCGACGCTTTGTACCGTTCGATCATAACGGCGGGCACTCACAAAGCTAGCAGCATTAGGGTCGCAGAAGCCGCCAAAGTAATCGAAAATACTCAGCGCGACGTCAACATCGCACTGATCAACGAACTGGCATTGATCTTCAACCGCTTAGGCATCGACACGCTCGAAGTTCTAGAAGCTGCCGGTACTAAATGGAATTTTCTACCGTTTCGTCCTGGGCTCGTGGGAGGCCACTGCATCAGTGTTGACCCATATTACCTAACCCACAAAGCACAGCAGATTGGCTATCATCCCGAAGTAATTCTGGCGGGACGCCGAATCAATGACGGTATGGGGCAATATGTAGCAGATCAGGTACTACGACTGCTCGTACGCAAGGCCGTAAATCCAGTAAACGCCCGCATATTAATTCTCGGGCTGACGTTCAAAGAAAACTGCCCCGATTTACGCAATACCCGCGTAATCGATATCGTCCAGGCATTGCGCGAATTCACTACCCATGTGGACATCCATGATCCCTGGGTTAATGCGGAAGAAGCCGCACACGAATATGATTTAAAGTTAGTTCACACACCTGCACATGAAGCTTACGATGCCATTGTGGTAGCCGTCGGCCACAAGATCTTCGCGGAACTTGGCACTGAAGGAATTCGCAAGTACGGCAAGCCGAACGCGGTGCTTTATGATGTCAAGTATATCTTTCCCAAGACGGATGTTGACGGACGTCTTTGAAATTGTCTCCGAACAACCGGGCAAGCAAACGAGGCAGCATGGCGGGACATTACGAATCAATCCTGGCGGAGCTAGCCGCTGCACCACGAACTTGGTTGATAACCGGGGTGGCCGGCTTCATAGGGAGCAATTTACTCGAAGCTCTACTTAGAGCAAATCAATATGTAGTAGGTTTAGACAATTTTTCCACTGGGCATAAGCATAACCTCGATGAGGTGAGAGATGCTGTCGGATCACGCCACTGGCAAAATTTTAGATTCATCGAAGGCGATATTCGATCGTTATCCGACTGCAAGAGCGCCTGCAGCGGCGTTGACTATGTTTTGCATCAAGCAGCACTTGGCTCCGTGCCGCGCTCAATCCAGGACCCAATCACAACCAACGAAGCAAACGTGGTGGGCTTTCTCAACATGCTTGTGGCGGCCCGCGACGCCAACACGCAAAGATTTGTCTATGCAGCAAGCAGCTCGACATATGGTGACCATCCAGGACTCCCCAAGGTAGAAGACACCATTGGCGCTCCGTTATCCCCATATGCTGTCACTAAGTATGTAAACGAACTGTACGCTAACGTCTTTGCTCGCACATACGGATTTAATTCGATTGGTTTGCGTTACTTCAACGTGTTTGGAAAGCGACAAGATCCCTTTGGGCCTTACGCGGCAGTCATTCCCAGGTGGATAGCAGCAATGGTGAACGGACAGGATGTGTTTATAAATGGTGATGGGGAAACGAGCCGCGACTTCTGTTTCATCGACAATGTTGTCCGTGCAAATATTTTGGCTGCAGTTATCAACGATAACGACGCGGTCAACGAAGTGTATAACATCGCAGTCGGAGGGCGTACCACGCTAAACCAGTTGTTCGCCGCCATAAAGCAAAGCTTGAAACAACATGGGGTGCCCTATGACAAGCCTCCTACCTATCGTGAATTTCGCGATGGTGATGTGAGGCATTCGCAAGCCAACATCGATAAAGCTCGCCGCTTGCTAGGTTACGACCCTCGATTCGATCTCCGAACTGGCATTGACGTAGCGACCCCTTGGTACATTGCCCACATTTAAAGCAAACATTAACGCACAATACGGAGAGTTCAGAATGACAAACTTTGCGCTAATAGGTGCCGCGGGCTACATCGCTCCCCGCCATATGCAGGCGATTAAAGCGACGGGGAACCGCCTCGTAGCCGCCCTCGACCGGAACGATTCAGTCGGCATTATAGACAGCTACTTTCCCGACGCGGATTTTTTTACTGAATTCGAACGGTTCGATAGGCATCTGGATAGACTTCGCCGCCACGTTCACAGTGATCGAGTTGACTATGTAGCGATTTGCTCACCGAATTATCTACACGATTCGCACATCCGGTTTGCGTTGCGCACTGGGGCGGACGCTATTTGCGAAAAGCCATTGGTACTGAATCCGTGGAATATAGATGGTCTGCTTGAGATAGAGAAGGACACTGGCCGCAAAGTCGCCACGATTCTCCAGCTACGGCTACATCCTTCTATCATCGCTCTACGAGAAAGGGTGCGTCGAGAAGCCATAACCCAAAAATATGATGTTGACCTAGCATATATTACATCCAGAGGTCACTGGTATTTGCAATCATGGAAAGGCGATGTCAAGAAAGCCGGGGGCATTGCAACCAATATTGGCGTTCATTTCTTTGACATGCTGCATTTCCTATTCGGAGACTTGCAGGAAAACGTGGTGCATTACAGTTCCGATACTAAGGCGGCTGGCTATCTCGAGTACCAAAAAGCGCGAGTACGTTGGTTTCTTTCGGTTGACGCTGAAGATGTACCCGCGGCACAGATTGAAAAAGGCCAACGTACTTACCGGTCGATCACCATTAATGGAGACGAAATTGAATTCTCTGGTGGCTTTACCGACCTTCACATACGAAGCTATGAAGAAATTTTAGCCGGCAACGGATTCGGTTTAGAAGAAAATCGAACGGCGATCTCTACAGTAGCCGCCATTCGAAATGCGGCACCAGTCGGTTTGATGGGCGACTACCATCCCTTTCTAGCCAATCTCAAAACTTGAGTCTATGGAACATTATCAGCATCCGACAGCCATCGTCGATGAAGGCGCAATAATTGGGAAAGATTCTCGAATTTGGCACTTCGTCCATGTATGCAGTGGCGCCCGCATCGGAAGAAGAGTATCACTTGGACAAAACGTCTTTGTCGCAGGAAGGGCTGTTATTGGTGACGGCTGCAAGATTCAAAATAACGTGTCTGTTTATGATAATGTTACCATCGAACAGGACGTCTTTTGTGGTCCCAGCATGGTTTTCACCAACGTGCTAAATCCGCGCGCCCATATAGAACGCAAGGCGGAATATCGACATACATTGATAAAGAGGGGAGCATCACTCGGAGCGAATTGTACCATCGTATGCGGCGTCACGATCGGGGAATTCGCGTTCGTCGGAGCTGGTGCCGTCGTCAACAAGAATGTGCCGCCATATGCTTTGGTTGTTGGCGTCCCTGCTCGACAGACCGGTTGGATAAGTGAATTCGGTGAACGGCTTGCATTACCGATTAATGGTACCGGTAAGGCAATCTGCCCTCATACTGGAGTGCAATACATATTGGACGGCACGCTTATAACCAGGATGGAGAGCGGGAGATGATGGAATTTATCGATCTAAAGCTGCAGCAAGCCCGAGTAAAGGATGAAATTGATAGAGCCATACAGCGCGTATTAGCTCATGGAAAATATATACTCGGGCCGGAGGTATCGGAGGTAGAAGAGAAGCTGGCGGAGTTTGTAGGCGCCAAGTATTGCATTACATGCGCCAATGGCACCGACGCGCTTCAAATCGCGCAAATGGCTTTAGGCATAAGCAGTGGCGACGAAGTAATCACTCCAGGATTCACTTACATTGCAACCGCTGAAACCGCTGCTTTACTAGGTGCCAAGCCAGTCTATGTTGACGTTGATCCCAAGACATACAATCTGGACCCTCATAAACTACGGGCTGCGATTACCCCTCGCACTAAAGCAATAATCCCAGTGTCACTGTATGGGCAATGTGCCGATTTCGATACAATTAATTCCATCGCCGCCGACTTCGGTTTAACTGTCATAGAGGACGCGGCTCAGAGCTTTGGCGCGTTTTATAAGCAGCGACACTCCTGCAACGTGACCCCTATAGCGTGTACCAGTTTCTTCCCAAGTAAGCCTCTTGGCGCCTACGGTGATGGTGGTGCGATATTTACGAGTAATGACGAGTTAGCCGCTCGGCTAAGACGGATAGCCCGACACGGCCAAGATAAGCGTTACTTTCATTCGTGCATAGGTGTCAACAGCCGACTCGACACAATTCAGGCAGCTATTCTTTTGGCGAAGCTGACGATATTTCCGAATGAAGTGGAGTTGCGCCAGCAAGTCGCACACAGGTACGATTCCCTGCTAACTGAAGTCGGAATCACTCCACCGCATATTAGCGATTGGAATACTAGTGTTTATGCTCAATATACGATTTGCGTTCCAAACCGACAAGCGGTGCAAGAGAAATTGCATGCCGCAGGAATCCCCACAGCGGTGCATTATCCAATTCCTCTAAATAGGCAGCCTGCAGTCGCAGATTCTGAGGCTCAGCTTCCGGTTGGTGATGAGCTAGCCGAGCGAGTATTGAGTATCCCAATGCATCCCTACTTAACTCCGGAGGCGCAGCAATTCATAGTGCGGTCCATTGCAACGGCCTCCGGCTGCTAAAAGACGTTAACAGATATGCGCCTGATATATCTACGCCATCTGTTTCGATAAGCGGGCAGAGTAATGTTTCATAACTTGCGGAGCAAGTTCACAGCGCTGCACCAGCGCCAGTTTTTCCGTTCCGTCAGCGTTTTGGTTGGTGGCACGGCGATCGCACAAGCAGTAATGGCGTTGGCCCTACCTATAATCACGCGCTTATATACGCCTCAAGACTTTAGCATTCTCGCGATTTATATTTCTCTAGTCGGAACAATAACTTCAGCAGCTTGTTTACGCTTTGAAATTGCGATTCCATTGCCAGAAAGCGACGAGGATGCGATCAACCTTGTTGCGCTAGCGTCCAGTAGTGTGCTGGTTATCAGTATTGCAATGGGATTCTTATTTTTTTGTTTCCATGACCTAATTACTCAAGCTCTCGGCCGTCCAGGCATAGGACGCTATTTATGGACAATACCGATAGGAGTCCTTTTAATAGGAATCTACAATGCTTTGCAGTACTGGGCAACGAGAAAGAAACAGTTTCAGCTAGTTGCTCGAACACGAATGAGCCAAGCCATTGGCTCTGTCGGTGTTCAAATCGGTTGGGGACTCTTTTCATTTGGTCCTTTAGGTCTATTGCTAGGACAGCTAATCACTGGAAGTGCGGGCATACTAAATATATGGCGACGCGTATTGCGCGAAGACAGGGCGCTACTGCGGGAGGTTAGTTTCAGTCGAATGAGAGGGACCTTTCTTTCGTACATTCGTTTCCCAAAATTTTCCGCACTTGAAGCTCTTGCGAATAGCGCGGGAGCTCAACTTCCCATTCTATTTATTGCAGCATGGTCTGCTCCGAGCGAAGCAGGTCAACTCATGCTGGCCATCAAAGTAATGCAGATTCCTTTAGGGCTTATAGGTAGTGCCGTCGCGCAAGTTTATTTGTCTCGTGCACCCCAGGAGCATCGCTCAGAGTCACTTAATCGATTCACCATGACTACGCTGAGTGGCTTGACAAAAGCAGGATTCGGACCATTACTCTTCGCCGGCATACTAGCACCTCCATTGTTTTCCTTAGCGTTTGGACCTAGCTGGGTCCGAGCTGGCGAACTGGTAAGATGGTTGGTTCCATGGCTCATGCTGCAGTTCCTTGCATCTCCGATATCTATGGTTATGCACATCAAGGGCCATCAAAAACTAATGCTACTCATTACCATCGGCGGTTTTCTATTCAGGTGCGGCACGGTGTATTTATTTGGCCTCGTCGCGAAGAATTTAATTGCCGAAGCATATTCCATTACGGGTTTAATTTTCTATAGCATTTGCCTTATAATATTCTGCAGGTCCGCAGGGATCAATCTTCGGGGCATAATGAGAGCATTGATATCGTCAGGGAAAATCACATCAATTTGGGTAATCGCCGCAATTGCGATGTCCCTCTTGTACACACTGATAACTAGAAATGTCGTTTAAACACAATATGGCGCATCACGCCAAACCGCTTCTTCGATTCATCATGTCTCTTTTTTTTGAAAAAAAATATCTGCAAGGGTACCATTTCGATGAATCGCTAGGCGGATATGTTTTCGGCATAAAATCTATTTGGCAAAGAAGTATTTTACGACTGGCTAAACCATTACCTTGGCCAGCGGCTGCTTCCTGCCATGTCACCAATCCCCGAAATATATTTTTCCATCCGGACGATTTAAATAACTTCCAATCTCCAGGCACGTATTATCAAAATTTTAAAGCTGCTATATATATAGGGAGAGGAACATTTATAGGTCCGAATGTCGGCATTATTACGGCCAATCATCAATTTGATGATCTATCAAAGCACGAATTGGGTAAAGATGTAAAAATAGGTGAGAAGTGCTGGATTGGAATGAACTCTGTGCTATTACCCGGTGTCGTTTTGGGTAATCGTTCAATCGTTGCAGCGGGTTCGATCGTAACTAAGAGCTTTCCCGCCGGCAACGTTGTGATTGGGGGAGTCCCAGCTCGAGTAATCAAGCAGCTTCCTCTAAGCCAAACAGGAAACGCAGGGGTATAGAAGCGGTGCTAGGATGATTTCACCGTAAGGGCCGACAACGATCATAGTTTAATACTCAATGGGGCGAAAGGCTATCATGAAAGCTCAGCACTCCCCTAGCTACAGTCGTCGAATATTACTGGGACGCATTACCTCCATTTTGGGCGCCATATTGACGGCGCGTCCCGCGGCGGTCATTGGCGCTGATAGCAACGACAAACCAATTTCTGTTAAAGATTACGGAGCAAAAGGAGATGGGGTTACTGATGACTACGCATCGATAAAAGAGGCTGTTCGTAAAATTAATGAGCAGAAGGGCGGGACTCTTATTTTTCCCAAAGGAACGTATTATATCGGCGCCATAAAGGATCTCCGCGATCCGTCGCAGGACTGGGATATTACTTTCTCGGAATGTCGCGGCTTAACTATCGACTTACAAGGGTCTTCTATCGTCGTTCGAGGCAATTTTCGTCGATCAGCAGACGTTAAGGCTGCTAGAGGCTACGTTTCCTTCAAGAATACTGTCATTCCGATTAAGCTTGTCAATTGCCAGGATTGCCATCTCAGGAACGGCACATTGCTTGGAGGAGTCGGAGAGCTCACTCGGGACAGCGGCGTGGTCGAGGGACCTTGCCACGGTGTGATGATAAACGGTGGGGCAGATATCTATATTTCCGATCTAACTGTTCGGGATTTCGCTGCTGACGGCGTCTATATTGCTCCAAGCCCGTCTGCGCAAGGTAAAAAGGCTACAAGAATACGCTTGGACCGGGTAACCTCGACCAATAATGCTCGTCAGGGCATGTCCATAGTCGGCGGAATAGGTATAAGAGCTGATGGATGCTATTTTGGCCTCACCGGAATTGTTAAGGGTGCTTACGGCAATCACCCCCCTTCAGCGGGTGTAGATGTAGAGCCAAACGTAAAGCCACGTGACGGCAACTATACGGGACAGATAGAATTTATTAATTGCAAATTCGACCGAAATAAGGGACACAACTTCGTAGCATCTAGCCCCGAGTCAACGGCGAGTATCACGCTATCTGAATGCACCTTTATAGGCGATGCTGCTGCTCGCGGCCAAGCATTCTATGCTGGAGCTGTAAATACTTATGTTCAGGATTGCGTTATTCGACAGTGCACTTTTATGAACTGCGCTCTGATGCCGGGCTACGCTCACAGAACTTCAGCTAATCCTTCCAGCACGAAAGTGGAGAATTGTACATTTTCCATAACGAAGCTGAGAACGCCAAGTATATATGTGCAAAGCAAGCTCGAAAATCTACATATCACTCTTCGTCAGAACGTTCTGTACTTTGAACCTTCCGGAGATATTCCCAGATATTTTATACAGATAAGTAACAAAGGGGTTGAATTTACGCAAAACAAAATATTCGTGTCGGCTCACAAGCTTCTCGCGTCTGGCGCTCGACCTCGATTCGCCCTGCAGGGAATAAGTATGTACAGCGATAACGAGTGGATAGGTCGAACGCAAAATGACATAAACCCCAGTCAAATTATTGGTCCCACGAAGGAGGAGTCGACAAACGATCGCTTTTTATTAGATCGGACCTGGATAATACCCTCTTAAAGACTTCTATTAATAAGAAATGCCTGACTGAGGTATGAATGGCATGCGTGGCGCCCTTCAACGCTCCAGGTACCGGCTTGAAAGTCACCTGTAAACTTCTCCCTACGAAGGCCTCTGGGACCTACCGGTTGATTCAGATACAGGCTCGAGGGAAGCATTTATTAATTGCCGACTCCGATAATAAGATGCGCCAACACGTTGGCGACCAAGCACTGACAAAAATAGGACTATCAGCATAGGTACAAACATCCATTTTTGCCGAATTGCAATGCCAAGGTTCGCTGTGGTCAAGGCCAGTATCATCCAAGCAGTAAAGGCATACGAGATTAGAAAGATCCTGTCATGTGGCATCATGGCACGACGTCCGATCACCAGTTTCCATCCGCCGATTAGAAATAGATACAACAGAATTAGATTGTCTACGCTAGCAGCTAAAGCAAAGACGCTCCGTGCTTCGAGTACCGTCGGTCGAAATGCATATGTGAAAAATTTCGCAGGCAAACTCATGCTAGAGATATCCACACTAGCCCCACCTTCCATATTTTGTGCCTGCCTTTGGTCTACATAATCCATAATCGCGTCAACATCCCCCCCTCCTCCCACTCCGGCATAATTCAGAACGAGAGGAAGCAAGGCGATAGCAGCTATCATTGATAACCCGAAGATGAAGGTTCTCTTTAACGGCGACACACCACGCTGCAATCCCAATGCTATAGCGACACTTGCAATCATCAATAATGCAATATGTGGCCTAACTAGCATCATTATGGCAACAGCAAGAACCTGGAGAGCAACACTCTTCGTAAGTTGCTGCGCTGCCCACAACATTAGTCCAACCGACATGAATGCTAGCGAATCCTTACCTATGGCAGACGACCAAAAGCTTACAGACGGAAGAAAAATAATAACGACACCAAGCCAACGCGGGCGTAGACTCCGCGTCTGGGCTATTACTTTTAAACTGCCCGCGAACGCGATTAACCCAATAGAACCAAATATATTGAAAATCAAGGATGTTCCCCAAAAGGACATCCCCAAAGCACGGGCAAATACAGCGGTTAATAAGTCGACACCAGCAGTTCCGATACCCAGATCAAGACTGCCCGAAGTCGCGCGCCGATAATAACCAATCGCGTCGCCTCCGTAAGACAGAACATACCAACAATAGAATACACAAAACGCCGTATGCCATAAATATATAAAGGCGCAGTACTTTTTACTAAGCCCAAATTTGCGGGCAATGCTTAATGAAAGGAAAAATCCCAACAAAAAGGATACGCTCGCATCAAAGAGATCCCACGCTGAGGTCACCATAGATGTCAGCTCTTGTAATACAACATATCTTACTAAGCGGGGTCCACGGACGTTTGACCCTCATAAATCGCAATCCATCGACGCACCGCTTGCTGCAAAGAATAACTTTCCTCTACTCGCTTACGCGCACGAGTTCCAAGTAAACCGGCCTCGAACTCGGAAAGGGATAGTGCGCTCATAATAGCTGACGCAAGAAGAGATGGCTGTTTCGGAGGAATCAAATATCCAACATCTCCAAGAACTTCCTTCACCCCCCCACAATCAGTGGCAACCACTACCCTTTCACATGCCATCGCCTCCGCTACAACTAAACCGAATCCCTCCCACGCGGACGACAACACAAAAACGTCAGCTGCTGACAAGACCGCGGGGATGTCGTCTCTCACACCTAGCCATAGGATCTTATTACTTATTTTCAGCGCTACAGCTAACCTCTTCAATTCGGATCTTAGGGGACCGTCACCGACGATTGCGACCTGGAATGGATTGGACGCTCGCAATAGGCTGATCGCCGTTAGTAAGTTGGGGTAGTCCTTGGCCGCGTTAAGACGGCCGACTGCTACGATGAGTTTAGAATTAGGTGAGATTCGCAGCTCTTTTCTTATCAAATCGCGAGAAATACTATCGAATCTAAACCGGCGCGTATTAATTCCATTGTGTAATGTGCGAATCCTATCAGGTCTACATCCGTTACGATCTATAAATGATTGAGTCGCTACTTCGCTGACATTTGTCGTAATATCCGTAAGCCTGTCAGTAAGACGATAAGCGAACATTCGCCACCTTGAGCCTTCGTTATTATTATGGGCGCTGCTAATTAACTTCGGGATATCCACACTCCACCGGAGTAAACGAGCCAAAATATTGGCATGAAACAAATGGCTATGCACTACGTGTGGCTTATATTTTACTAAGAAGCGTCTACATCTAAAGTAGACAGCGAAAAAATCGTAGGGAGACCGAACGCCCATTCCAATAATTCGCACACTTGAATGTTTGGGCTTCAAATCCGCCGTTCCTGTCAGATATAGAATAGCTACTTGGTGCCCAAGTTCAATCAAGCTATCCGCAAGATCGATAACCAGTCGTTCGGCGCCCCCTACTCCTAGCCCCGTTATCAAAAACGCAATTCTCAAGGTCGCCTACTTAATTTCATTGAGGAATGCAAAAAATTTGTCTACATGCGTTCTAATTGAATAATTTTCACTCACCGCTTTTGCTTGTTGAGCTTTGACCTTGGCACCTTCTCTATCTATCGCGACTTGGCAATACGTTTCCGCCAGTGCTTCAACGTCATCTTGATCGATAAAGAAACACGAATCATCAGACAAAACTCGGCAAAATATCTCATTGCGCCACGCGACAATAATTTTCTCTGAAGCCATTTGCTCAATTAATGCGTTGGAGACCCCCCCTCCTCCCATGAGATCCTTCGAATAAGTTAGCGCAACACAACAATCGATTTTTTTCAGAAATTCGGGAACCGACTGATTCGGCATGGCCCCATGGAAATAGAGTGACCCGTTCTCGGCGGCCATTTGGACCATATTTCGATATGGCCCATCACCAACGACGTGAAATTCTAGTTGATCTTTTTGCGTTTTAGATAAAGCTATATCGATCGACTTCAGGAAGGCCTCAATTCCCTTCACTTGAGACAATCTACCGATAAAAGCGATTCGCACCTTATTATTCGTCGGAGCAACGGGAATCTGCTGTTTCCATCGCTCCAGATCTACGGCGTTGTGTATAACAGTGCAATCAATTCCATAGGCTCTATAAAAAGCCGCTGTATCTTCGCCATTGGCTATTACCCCATCAAAAAAATGACGGATGACAAAAACCTCTAACTTTATAACCAATCGACGAGTAAAGCTATTAAGTCGATAGCCTTTTTCTTTTGAGTATACTGTGCGAAGCCAAATTATCCGCTTTGGATTATAAAACAAACGAAGTCTTGAACATGCGACGGCAATGGCTTCGTTAAGCCCTCCAACTGCAAGAAGGTAATCAGCCTTTGTCTTTCTAAATAAAAATTTCTTGACAAAGCCAAACCAAAACTTGACAGGAATAGGTATTCTTCCGGGAGGGCAATCTATCTCTATTCGATCTCCAAGGAGATGCGGATAGCGATCTTCATTGTCACTCAGCACATTGTCCTTCTCCGCTCTTAAGGAGAAGAAAGAAATCTCACACTTCCGGTTCCTTCGCCCCAACTCGCCAATAAAGGTGTTCAACCAAGTTTCCCGCCCACCGTCCGCAAATCCAAGCCGGGACATCATCAGCAAGTCAATTCTCATTATTCGACTTCCTGTCAACGGGTCTTGCAGGAATACCAATAAGCAATAAACCGTGATCTGAATATGATTTGTTGACTACGGCATTGGCCCCAATGGCACAGTTGTTACCAATCTGAATGGCTCCGAAAATTTTGGCTCCTGGACCGATGTAGCTATTATCTCCTATACGAGGCGCCAAGTTAATAGCATCCTCAGGCGCATAAAACCCCGCTTGGCCTCCGATATTCACACACGCATGCATTCTACAATTTCTTCCCACGCTGGCGAACGGAGACACGATGATCGTTCCATAGTGGACAATACAAAGCCCCGGACCGAAGACGTGAGCGGGAATGGAGAAACCAAGCTTTAGGGAAAGGGCTCTAAACCATATCTTCACCAAGAGCGATAGCCCAAATATTTTGTTCGACTGCAAATACTCATGAATCCTCAGGAGGATAGTAAATCGTATTAACGGATTACACAGCCTCATGATAGAAAACTTCACTTTGCGTGCAGCGAAGTCTTGCTTGATGAAAAATTTTAGATCTGCGTATGTCTTTATACGCTCGTCATTCATTCACTATCTCCGCACGCTTGCACCCACTCAATTTCAACTTTCTTAAGTAAAGTTCATGTTAAGGCGATCGGGACATAGCATTATTTCTTTCCGTATGTGTAATAGTATCTATAGGCATAGCCGTAACCTACGCGGTTGCGCTTGACGCCGTTGAAAATCAACCCCTTTACCGACGCCCCTGCCGCCTCAAGTTTGCGTATAGCATCTTTGACTTCTGCCACTGTGCTCCGCTCTGCCCTAACAACCATAAATATAGTTGAAGCACAACGAGCTACAGCTAAGGTATCACCTACAGGCAATAGCGGCGTGGAATCAAAAATGATGTGATCATATCGATGTTGGACGCTATTTATTAACTCTAAAAATTGATTGCTTAATAGCAATTCACCGGGGTTGGGTGGGATTTGTCCGGAGGGAAGTACATCCAAGATACCACTACCAACGTTCGGCGACAGCACGGCGTTTTCAAATTTAGCCGTTCCTGCAAGCACATCAGAAAGACCTGATACACGGCCATAACCGAAATACGTCCCCAGTTTCGGGCGGCGCATGTCGGTTTCAATCAACAGGGTTCTCCGCCCCGAGGAAGCAATAAGGGCACTTAGGTTTGCTGAAATAAAGCTCTTGCCTAGTCCTGCTGTCGCGCCCGTGATAACAATATTCTTATCTCTCGCTCCCATCAATGCAAAAGCGAGACCGGTTCGTAGTGAACGTAAACTTTCGACGGCCGGATCGTCGGGATATGACACTGCAAGTAGTTGTATAGAGTTGGAACCCCGGCCTTTAGTATTTAGGTCCAGCTTTTCCTGCAAGTGACTTTCAGGCACGGACGCATAAGAAACAAGACCAGTACTCTTTTCTACTTCAGATATTTCCCGAACAGTAGGACGAAGCGCACGCGCCGCAAATGCCGCAATGACGCCTAAGACTAAACCAATAATTGCTGTAGCTACAACGATTATGGGCTTGTTCGGTGCAACTGGCTGCGTATCCCGCACTGCAAAATCAATTATTCGAACATTACCTATAGTTCCAGCTTTTGCCACTTTCAATTGCTGGACATTATTCAATAATGCAATATATAACTGATTATTTACCTCTGCATCCCTCTGAAGCCGTAGGAGATCGCGCTGGGCTGCTGGTAACCGACTAACGGTGTCGTTCACCTTTACTGCCTCCTGTGCAATTGCTCCTAGTTGACTTTCTATGGCTTTCAACATTGGATGGTCTGGCTTGTATCGCTGCCGAAGATCATCTCTTTGCAGTTCCAACTGAAGCCTAGATCGTTCGATAGAAACCGCCTGATCAAGCAGGCTATCAGCCGATTTTTCTACGCTTACGGTATTGGTACGAGTACGAAATGCATTTAGAGCATTCTCAGCATTCTCTACATTTTGTTTTATTTCGGGGAGTTGCTGACTTAAGAACTTAAGACTTTGATCGGCCTCGGCACTTCTTCGCTCTACGTTTTGCGTCAAATAGGCGGATGCCACAGCATTAACCAGTTGCTGTGCAAAGTTAATGTCATGGTCTTCATAACTAACTCGAATGATATTGCTCTGCTTTCCACTCTCTTCAACTGTGATCTTATTCAGAATCGCCCGATAGGCAGTAATAGGAGAAGCACGCACAACATGAAAAACTGTCTCTGGGCGCGCTCTCAAATCTGCCACAGATATGCTAGCGGGCTCCCCATATATTTGGAACTTAGCCTGCTGCCCAACCACACCCGACGCCAAGACCTGTCCATCTGAGCCGAGGATATCGTATCCCTGCTCCGTGACCTTCAGATCGAACGTCTGGTTATATGCCTTATCTGGCACGTTAAAAGCTTCAATTCGGAGAGCCTCACCGCCCCAAGCATATTCGCGCAGCCCCCAAAGTGGCTGGCTTTCTGGCACACCACCACTAGCCCGGCGAGCAATCCAATCTCCGATGATAGGAAAGCGCTTTGGCGAAATACGTATTTCGGCGTTCGTAGCGCGTAACGCCTTCATAATTACTTCGCGCGATTTAAGTATTTCGATCTCGCCGCTCACCGGACTCGCCGCAGTACCCAAAGCGTCTGCAATTTCCTGCACGCCACTTAGTGGACTCGGCTTGTTCGCTTCGACCTGAATTAAAGCATCAGCACGGTAGATTGGGGTCGCTAATAGAACGTAACCTAGCCCGCAGCCTAACACCACGACAAAAATCGCGACAATCAGGCGAATATGCTGCAATAGAACGTCAATTAAACCCGATAAACTTATATCGTCTTCGACGGCGTCTACAACTCGATCCAACGGGGCGGAAGATGCGATCATTATATGGCTATTGCTCAACAGTATAAATGAAGCGGGCAGTAGGAAGGATATTGCTTATTACTCGACCGAATCGAGCCACGGCTGCCGGATCAACATACACAATATCTCGCGGCGCTAGATCAAATTGATCCGCAAGAACCAACGCATCAGGACTAGCGGCGTCGAGATGCCAGATTTGGGGGCGGTTGTCCGGGCCGCGACGAATTACATACATTTGGCCAGCGTTTGAAGTGAGCGGATTAAATCCCCCGGCATCCGAAAGAGCTTCCGCCAAACTAATTCTTCCTCGGGGCATTATTAGAGACTGTGGCTTTGTAACTTCGCCCAGCACAAAGATTTTGTTATATCGATTTTCTGGAATTGTTAGTATGTCTCCAGACTGGAGACGGACATTCTGATTAATGTCTCCGTGATAATAGAGCGCGTACAAATCTATGTGTATCGTTTCTGTGCCACGAGTTAGAGTCGCGGCTTTTAAATCAGCTTCAGGTGTTACTCCACCTGATTGCGTTATAAGGTCTGTGACATTGAGTGGAACGTCAGTTATAGGGACCACACCTGGCTTCTGAACCTGCCCCATCGCGAAAACGCGTTTACTTCGGTACGTCAGCACTGAAACGTCTACCTGGGGTTCGACCAAAACCTTATTTAGTCGGGCGGTGAGATCAGATCGTATTTGCTGCACAGACTTCCCTGCCGCTTGCACATTGCCCGCGTAGGGATAAAAGAAAGTGCCATCTTCCCCTACAGTCCGACCCGCCAATAAATTGGTCATTCCTGCTGGGTTATTTAGTTCCGGATGATTCCATACAGTAACCAACAATACATCTTGAGCCCCTACTTTATAGCTGTATTTTGGTTCCTGGATGTTGTGTTGCCTCGATCCTATTTGTGCATTGCCACCGTTTAGTGCGGTTCGCGCTGAGATCAGCTTAGCAATGGATGCTGGGGTAATAGAAAAAATATCGGCTCGTTCCGTCACATCGTCGGTGCCTGTCGTGTCATACACATAATCAGTATCAGTTTCCGATATAGTCGGAGCTGTCACGCCAAGATACGTACCAGGAACCAACGAACATCCACTTAAACTTCCAATGGATGCCAGCAAGCAGACCCGCCACCTACGGTGAAAATTGGTTCTCAGAATAAATAAGGACATGAAACAACCACTCCCGGCGAACAATAATATGTATTCTTGTCAGCAACACAGCGTACATTACTCATGCTCGGCAACCTGATGAAGCATGCCTGCTTGCTTTAGCCGTGTTATCCACTGCAAGACCCCCGCGTTGATTTGCTGCCACGCAAGCTCGAACGCCGATATGGGTTTATGGATCGGATCAGCAATTTCGACGTTTTCCCATTGCCCTAGCAAGAATGTCTTCCCAGATGCGGCCGGGAACCGCTGCTGTACTGCCCACCGGTGTTCATTGTCCATTACCAAGATTACTCCTGCCGACGCAACTTCAGCACTAGTAACTTCCGCGGCTCGTTTTGCAGGATCAAGGATAATTCCGTGTGCTTTGGATACCGAGATGGCATATGGATGAGGTGATCTACCAATTGGTGGAGCTAGCCCACGGGATATGACATGAGCGGACAGTTTCTGCTTAGCTAGGTGATAGCTTAGGGAAGCTTCCGCCATCGGACTGCGGCATACATTACCAGTGCACATTACCAGCACGAGCAGTTCGGATGAATCTTGTACTAGTGCCATAGACGACTTACCTGATGTTTGCTCTCATGCAACGTAACCCTCTACCGATTTTGCAATTTAATCCAACACCGCTAGCGGGACATTCATGCCAAGCATGAAACTGAATCCATCGTTAACAGGGCCTTGCTGACTGCGCAATAGAGTAAAGCCTACCCGAAAAGTAGCGGGTCTTATGACCCAACTATAAGCGAACTCACCTCCATACCACTTGGAGTGCGAAGGAAACGCTTGATTGATAGCTTGACTTGTCTCGTTAACTTCTGCACGCAGAATTCGAAAACTGTACCGAGAGGAATAGCGAAAATCGTCAGGTATGATCGTCACCCCAGCCGAAAGCAATTGCCCTGTCCCACCGATGGGATGCCCTATGGGTAGACCATCATGATAAAGGCCGTTCTTATACGTCCCATGGCTGTATGCAACGCCTCTCATTCCATCACCGAGGCCGAAAATGCGGCTAGCTGTGGTGTCGGCCGCCTCAGCGTGCCATTGCAGCCGGCTTGAGCCCAACATGTGTTTGAATTCTGTCCCCACCTGACTCAGATAATGAGACGGAAAACCTCCCGCTTCGTCCTCACCCGCTAGTTGGGCATATACCGTGAGGGGATTGCCCCATAGCGGAAAAGTGTAACGGGCATCGAACCCGGCCAGCTCATTGCTAGGGTCGGCAACGTTCGGATCGTTAGAATTTCCAGTCAGCGCATCCCAAAGCGATCCCAGATTGTTGGGACGGCCCTTTCCTCCCCACTGAATGAAGCGTGACGCCCCGAGCTCGAGTCCGGAGAACGGCCTCGCGAACAGACGCATGTTGAGGACTCTTGCATCGGGCACGGCGGTATCATGCTGCATCTGCCCAATAAAGAGGTCATATCCCCAGGGACCGATCCAGGATAACCATGGGGATTTGAATGCAGTCTGCTCCGCGCGTTGCAACCCCAGGCCCGGTATAGCTGTGGCGGAGTTGCCCCAGTTCAGACTACCGTCCTGTCCCGGCCCCCACCAATGGGCGATCTGCCCGGCGTAGATGACCTGTCCCAAGCCGGACGCAGCGAGATAACTGCCCTCCACATTGAATTTGGATTGTTTGCCAGTGATAGGGTCGATAAGCCCATTTGCTTGTAATTTCCCGGCCAAGCGTCCGGTCGAACCTTGCAAATAAACTCCACCAGTGGCCTTTGCACGGCTCTGAGATGCGAATCCGAGCTGCGGCGTCGCATCACTGTTGAATTGAGCAACGAGACCAAATGATGTCTTTCTCTGCTGCTCTATATACCGGTGCACGGCCAAGAGCGCATGCACGTCGCCGCGGGACAAGCCCTTTTTCTTACGGCCCTCCATGGCCTTTTCGAGTGCCGATAACGGCAAGGGCCAGGTAGAGGCAGTAATGTCAATGATTTTTCGATCGATCAGCCACTGAATATCGTCTCGTAGCTCCTGGTTTCCTGCCTCTACCATAACGGCAGTCTGGGCCGACACCGAAGTTGGCGCCATTAGCGCCATGCCGAGCGCACCCGATGCGGCAAGCGGCACCATACATCCCTTCGTAAGCAACCCACTGAGGGGCATTATGAGACGTCGGAAAATCGACATTCGCGCGAGCTCGAAAAAAGTTGGGAGTGAATCCCCGTAGGGCCGGTTGAGAGGGCCAAAGAAAGTACCACGAAAAAAAGCCCCTCTCTACAACCATTAACTTCTATAACATTTTTTCCGATAAAATTTCAGACAACCCCCATTCCACCCCACCGCTCGTTACCACGCCGAGTCACTCGTAACCGGCCGCAAGTGAGAACTAAATAGAGATCATTCCGCGGTAACATCTGCCAATTGCAGCTGATCTATCCAAGCGAGAACTCCCAATGAACCCCGTCCGCACCGCCGTCTTTCCTGTTGCCGGCCTAGGTACGCGATTTCTACCCGCGACCAAGGCCATGCCCAAGGAGATGCTTCCCGTCATCGACAAGCCGCTGATTCAATACGCAGTCGAGGAAGCCGTTGCGGCGGGTATCACGACCATGGTCTTCATCACCGGCCGCAACAAGCGCGCCATCGAAGACCACTTCGATACGATCGCGGAACTGGAGGCTGAACTGGTAGCCAAGCACAAACTGGAATTGCTGGCGGCCGTCAAGAACATCATCCCCTCTTCGGTAAACTGCATCTATATCCGGCAGCATGCCCCACTCGGCCTTGGCCATGCCGTACTATGCGCCGAACCTGTTGTAGGAAAACAGCCGTTTGCCGTACTCCTTGCGGATGACCTCATCGATGCCGACGTGCCGGTCACCAAGCAACTCGTCGATACCGCTCTTGCCCATGGCGGCAGCGTCCTTGGCGTGCAAGACGTGGCCCGGGAAGAAACGTCCAAATACGGCATAGTAGACACTCATCAGGCCCAAGGCCAGACTGCCCAGGTTTTCGACATGGTCGAAAAGCCGTCGCCCGAGAAGGCCCCGTCCACCCTGGCCGTGGTGGGCCGCTACGTGCTGGAAGGCGAGATCTTCGACCATCTCCGTAACCTTGGCAAAGGCGCCGGCGGCGAGATTCAGCTTACCGACGGCATTGCATCGCTGATGCAGCATAACCGCAAAGTATTCGCTCATCGTTACGAAGGTATTCGCTACGACTGCGGCAACAAGGCGGGCCTGTTCGAAGCTTCCCTGGCGCTGGGCAAGAAGTATCACGGCTTCAAAGTCTGATCGCCGGCGCAGGCGCAGCCATCCTCCTTTACACTGCGCCTTTCCGCCGCAGCATTGTCAGCCGTGAACACCGCCCGCCGCTACCTGGCTACCGAAATATACCGTTCGTCCACAGTCGTCCTCCTGGCCTTGGTGGGCCTGTTCACCTTCTTCTCCCTGGTCGACGACCTGGACGACGTGGGCCGTGGCGGCTTCACGCTGTACCACCTGTTCATACTCGAGCTGTTCGCCCTCCCCACCCGCGTCTACGACATCCTGCCGATCGGCCTGCTGATCGGCAGCATCCTCGCGCTGGCGGGCCTGGCGCAGCGGCATGAGTTGGTGATCTTGCGCGTCTCCGGCGTAAGCGGCATGCGCTTGCTGGGCATGCTGTGGGTGGTGACGATTCCCGTGGTGGTGCTGGCCTTGCTGGTAGCAGAGCTGCTCACGCCCGCGGCTGAAATCAAGCTGAACGAAGCCCGCCTGCGATACACCGGCAGCACCGGCAGTAGTTCCGGCATGCTGCGCAGCGGCTACTGGTTCAAGGAAAGCACGCCCACGGGCGAACGCATGATCAACGTGGCCGGGCTGCAGTCCAGCGGCGGCGCGGTGGGCATCACGCTGTACGAGTTCAACCAGGGCCGGGCGCTCAGTTCCGTGGTCCAGGCCGAGTCGGCCACCTTCGAGACCGGCCATCTGGCCTTGCGCAACGCCACCATCAACACCGTTTCGCCTGACGCCGAGTCGGCGCTGGACGAAGGCCGCCGCGCCACGGCGCCGTCCGTTACGGTAACGAAGCAGGCGCAGATGTCGGTGCCGACTTCGCTTACGCCGGAGTTGCTGTTCGCTCGCGTGCTGACGCCGGAGCGGATGTCGTTCGCCAATCTGGTGAACTACATCCGCTATCTGAGCAGCAATCATCTGGTGGCCGAACGGCAGGTGGTGGCGATCTGGCGCAAGGTGATCTATCCCTTCACGCTGCTGGCGATGGTGACGATCGCGGCGCCGCTCGGCTTCATGCAGACGCGGCGCGGCGGCGTGGGGGTGAAGGTGTTCGTGGGGATCCTGTTGGGGGTGGCATTCTTCATGCTGAACCAGTTGTCGCTGAACGTCGGCATGCTCAATCGCTGGCCCGCCTGGCTTACCGCCGTGGGGCCGAACGCGATGGCGATGGCGGGCGGATTGGGGGCGATGCTGGCGCTGGAATATGGCAGCCGGCTGCCGTGGCGCCGGAGGGTTGGGGCATGAGCGCGCCCCGCCCGGCCGCCCGAAGGGGCGCGCGTCCTCCCTTGGGGAGGATGTCGCGTAGCGACAGGAGGGCTCTTCAGTGAGCACTTGGATGATTGGCGATCTGCAGGGCTGCTGCGATTCGCTGCAGGATCTGCTTGGCCAGCCGCGGATCGCGCAGGATGCCGCGGCGCGGTTCTGGTTTGCCGGCGACCTGGTCAATCGGGGGCCGGCTTCGCTGCCTACGCTGCGGCGGGTGATGGCGCTGGGCGAGCGGGCCGTGTCGGTGCTGGGCAACCACGATCTGCATTTGCTTGCCGTGGCGGCGGGTATCCGCAAAGCCGGTAAATCCGACACGCTGCAGGAAATTCTGGACGCGCCGGATCTGGGCGAGATCGTGGACTGGCTGCGCACGCGGCCGCTGGCGCATTTCGCGCGCGGGCATCTGTTGGTGCATGCGGGCGTGCTGCCTACCTGGACGGCGGCGCAGACCTTGGCGCTGGCTGCCGAGGTGGAGGCGGCCTTGCGTGGGCCGCGCTGGACTGAGTTCCTGGTGCAGATGTACGGCAATACGCCGGATGCCTGGAACGATGGGCTGCGAGGGCCTGACCGGCTGCGCGTGGTGGTCAATGCGTTGACGCGGCTGCGGTTTTGCACGGCCGAAGGGCGGATGGAGTTCAACGCCAAGGAAGGCGCCGGCAAGGCGCCGCAGGGGTATATGCCCTGGTTCGAGGTGCCGGGGCGTGCCACCGAGTCGGTCACGGTGGTGTTCGGGCATTGGTCGGCCATGGGGCAGGTGATACGGCCGGGGCTGCTGGGGCTGGATACGGGGTGCGTGTGGGGCGGGCAGTTGACGGCTGCGCGGCTGGAGGATCATGAAATCGTGCAGGTGCCTTGTCCGCAGCACCGGACGCCGGGGTAGGCCGGATGGCCGAAAATAGGGCTGGGCGGTGAAGCATTTGTTACGAATGGCGGCGGGATTTACATTTACGTAGATATTTAGCGCGGCGCGGGCGGGAAATTGTTGTGCATCGGAGCGCATGTGCACGAACTTGCCCAGATTGCGCTTGGCGTGGTAATTAAGTGCACAATCATGCGCAAATCACGCTATACCACCCCCATCACTAGCACGGAAAAGCTCGCTGATGGCGACCGTGTTCAAGGACGACGAATAACCGGGGCGGCGGCACCGTTTAGCATAGGACGCTTTTGTCCCAGGACGGCGTAGCGCGCGTGGAAGGCCGTGGGCTATAGTGAAATCGATCCTGATTTCGTGTTTCAGCCTTTACCCATGAATGCGCTGACCTTCGACACCTTGAGTATGGCGGACCGCCTCGAACAGGCGGGCTTTAGCCGCGAGCAGGCCAGGGCCCAGACGGCGGTCCTGGCTGGATTTGCTGAATCGAATTTGTCCAGCCTTGCCACGCGCGAAGATCTGGAGCGATTGGAGCAGCGGCTCCGGCAGGATCTGGCTACGCGCGAAAACCTGGATCAGATCGAACATCGCCTGCGCCGGGATCTTGCTACGCGCGCCGATATGGTTCGAATGGGGGAAGATCTCCAGGCGGAGATGAAAAATCTCGACCAGGCGCTGCGTTCTGACATGAAGAATATGGACCAGTCCTTGCGCGCCGATATCAAAAACATGTCGCTTCGGCTGGGTGGCGAGATGTTGTTGCTTAAGTGGATGTTGGGCGTGGCGGTTGCCGGCATCGCCAGCATCGTCGTGCGCGTGTACGTTTAGCGCCCTGCCCGCCTTCAAAGCCCCGACAGGCTGCGCGCCGCCACCACCGCTTCGGTCCGGTTCCTGACGTTCAATGCGCGGAAGATCGCCGCCAGGTGGATCTTGACCGTGCCTTCGCTGATGCCCAGGTCGCGCGCGATGAGTTTGTTGGGCTTGCCTTGCGACAGCAGCCGCAGCACGTCCACCTGGCGTTCGGTGAGCAGGCCGCGCAACTGGTCGACCGAGGTGGATGCCGGTGCGGCGGGGGCGGCGTCGAGGATGGGCGCGGCGGGTGTCGCGGTGGACGCCGGCATGGCCGACAGCAGCATTTGCGGGATGTAGACGCCGCCGGCCAGTACCAGCCGCACGGCCGACAGCATGACTTCGGGCGAGTAGGCCTTGGGGATGAAGCCGAGCGCGCCGAGTTCGATGGAGGCCCGCATGACCTCGGGGTCTTCCACGCCGGACAGCACGATGATCGGCATGGCCGGCAGGCGGTGGCGCAGTTCGGCGATGTGCTGGTAGCCGTCGGCGCCGGGCATGGTCAGGTCGACCAGGGCCAGGTCGATGTCTTCGGTGGCTTCGGTGTCGAGGTCTTCCACCTTCATCGCGGCGCGGAATTCCACGCCTGGGCCCAGCTCGGCCAGCTTGGCCTTGACGGCCTCTACGACCAGCCGATGATCGTCGGCGATCAGGATTTTCATGCCTCCCCCGGGATAGCGGCCGGCGCATGCGTGGTTGGGGTTGCGCCGGGAGGCTCAAAGATAGTCGTTACTCCGCGTAAGGAGCAAGCACGGGGGCTTGCAACCAAAGGCATAGGCCGCTCGGACTATGGCCCTGCCGGCGCGCGGTCCGCAGAATCGATTGCACGTTCACGAGAAGCGGATCATGGGATTGCCGATGCGCGCGATGGCGCTGATTGCCGGCGGGCTGCTGGGGGCGGCTGCGCTGGTTGTGCCGGATGCGCCGCGGGCGCAGGATCGCGAGCCGGGCGTGATGCAAAGACCCCGGGAGCCGGCGGTCGCGCAGGAGGCCGGGCACGATCCCGAGGCGTGGCGGCGCTGGCGCGGGGTGTTGTTCCGGGTCCAGCCGCCGGGCGGGCATGGGGACGATACCGTCAGCTTCCTGTTCGGCACGCTGCATTTCGGCAGCGCGGCCGAGCTCGGGCTCGATACCGATGTGGTGTTCGAGGCGCTGGGGCATATGCGGCGGCTCGTCAACGAGGTGGATAACCAGGCGCCTTGGGATCCGGATATGGATCGTTATCGGCTGCTGCCCGGGAAGGACGGGTTGCGCGCGCTGATCGGCGCGCCGGCGTTCGGGGCGCTGGCGCAATTGCTGCCCGACGTGTCGCCGGCCTGGCTGTCGCGGCTCAAGCCGTGGGCGGCGTTGGCGCTGCTGGAGGCGCGGGGCGAGACGGCCGGCGATCAGTTGCTCGATCTGCAACTGGAGCGGCGCGCGGCGGCTGCGGGTTTGGCGGTCGAGCATCTGGAGACCTTGCGTGAGCAGCTGGCTGCGCTGGATTGCGTGCCGGCGGTGGAGCATGCGCCGGTGCTGGAACAGCGGCTGCGTACGCCGTGGCTGTTCGCCGAGGATTCGGCGCGGACGCTGGAGTATTACCGTACGCGGGACTTGGCTGGGTGGATGGATGATGTCGACGCGATGGAGGGGTTGGATGCGCGCGGGCGGGCGGCCGAGCAGCAGGCGCGGCGTTGTCTGATCGAGGATCGCAACGCGCGCTGGCTGCCGCGGCTGGACGCTTTGCTGCGGCGTGGCGGGGTGTTCGTGGCGGTGGGGGCGATTCATCTGACGGGCGCGGCCGGTCTGCTCGAGCAGCTTCGGCGGCGCGGTTTTTCCATCGTGGCCGAGCCCTTGTGATGGCGCGGGCGGATGCAGCTGGGCACGCGGATTGCTGGTCTGACTGCACTTACCGATGCGTTATCCCAACCGGATCGGCATCCAGCATCGGAAGTGCAGCGGATGCCGTAATCGATAGGAGAGACATCATGGCTTACAACGAACGTACCGGCACGGCGGCGGGTGGCGCGGGCATCGTGGGCAAGGGCTCGGCGACCGCGGATGGGCCGGGGCCGAACATCATGGCGGCCGATACGCTGGAAGGCAATACGGTCTACAGCTCGGATGACCAGGACGTGGGCAAGATCAAGGACATCATGCTCGACGTGTCGAGCGGGCGTATTGCCTACGCGGTGCTGTCGAGCGGCGGCTTCCTGGGGATGGGCGACAAGCTGCTGGCCATTCCGTGGAGCGCGCTGACGCTGGACACCGATCGCAAGGCGTTCATCCTGAGCGTGCCGGCCGACGTGGTGAAGAATGCGCCGGGGTTCGACAAGGACCATTGGCCGAGCTTTGCCGATGCGTCGTGGGCGACGTCGCTGCACAGCCATTACGGGCTCGAACCGTATTGGACCGGGGAAGGAGAGCGTGCGGTGATCGATCAGCCGGTGGTGGATCGGCCGAAGAGCGCGTTTTCGGAAGGGTTGTAGGGCGGAGGGTTGATGCCCGGTTGAGACGCGCGGTCATTGCGCGTTGAGTTGTGAAGGCGGACGCCTCGTCGCATGTGCGGCGGGGCGTTTGTGCTTGTGGAGTTTTGTATAAAATATTATACAATAAAGTTAGATGGAGAAAGAGATATCGCCGTCGCCAACATCAGGAATGCCAAGCCATGAAAGTCGATACCGCAATCCGCCATGTCACCAAGGCTGGAGCCAATCTGTTCCTGGAGTTGGGGTTCCCTCCCGAGGAAGCGCGCAGGTTGCACGCCGCCTCGAAGCGGCAGATCGACGACGCGAAGATGCTCAAAGAGCAGTTGATGGGTGAACTGGCTGCGTGGATTGAACAGCACCATCTGAAACAGGCTCAGGCGGCGGAAATTCTCATGATTTCGAGACCTCGTGTTTCCGATGTGGTCAATAAGAAAACCGCGAAGTTCACCATCGATGCGTTGGTTGGAATGCTAAGCCGGATAGGCAAGCCGGTAAGGCTGGCGGTCTGGGATACGCAATGAAGGTATTCATTACTGAAGCTACAGCACAGATGGCTGAACTGATACGGCGCGCAGAGGCCGGTGACGAAATCATTTTTACGCTGAATGGCCGAGCCGCAGCACGACTGGCGCCTGTTGTTGCAAAGCCAGATCGAACGTTGCGCCAAGCGCTCATTCAAGCGGTCCGAGCATCCGCCTCCGCCAAGGTATCCGCTGGCCCAATAGCGGCCCGCAGCCAAGACTTTCTCTATGGTAAGGAAGGCCTTCCCGAATAAGGGGATAGGAAATCTCATCAATACCTGACCTGCACATCGAACGCCGCAGCACCCCAGGCAGGGTTGCATGGCGTCTGCGTGGGGCATCGAGCCTGGCCGGCGAAGGGGGAGTAGTCGGGACGGCGCAGGCGGGCGGCGGCGGTTTGGGCGGTGGGGGGGAATTCCTGGAAAACGTCGCCGGTGGCGGTCAGGCCGGCCTGGGTGAAGTCGCGTTCGGTTGCCGAGACTAGGGCGACGAAGCGGTTGAGGCCGGCGGGTTCGCCGGCGTCCATGGGCCAGTTGGGGCGCGGCAGGCGCAGCGGCTGGTTGGCCTGGATGCGGTGGTTGGCGTCGATGCCGTTGGGGAAGAGCTGGATGAATTTGCCGGCGGGGTCGACCATCAATACGTACAGGTAGCCGGTGGTGTTGCTGCGCACGCTGAAGGACAGCGTGTCGCGGCCGATGCGGGCCACGGCGCGGGTGTTGTCGACGCGGACCTGGACGGCGGGGTCGCCGAGGGCGGGCAGGCGGGCGAGTTCGTCGAAGGGGTTGTAGGGGGGCATGTCGGCTGCCGGGCCGTCGTTTGGCGCGGCGGGAACGGGGGTGGTCTGGCTGGTTTGCTCCGTGGCTTGGTTGGGCTGCCCGAGCGTGCCGGCGCTTTGGGGCGATCGGTCCGCTTCCGCCGTCTGGCCAGGTTGGGCCGGTTGTGCCGGCGCGCCGTTGGCTTGGTCCGGTGGGCCGGCTGTCGATGCAGCTTGGCTTGGCTGGCCCGAGGAGGCCGGTGCCGTGTCGCCGCTGTCGGATGCGCCGGGGCGCCACAGGATGGCAGCGAGGCCTGCCAGGACGAGGATGCCGGCGGCTGCGGCGGCCAGCGGCCATTTTTTTCGGCTGGCGGCGGGACGGGCCGGGGCGGGTCCGGAAGCGGCGGGCACGGAAGCGGCGGACACGGATGCCGGGGATACGCTGGCAGATGCCGCCGTGGTGCGTGGCGCCGAGGGCAGGATGCGCGTCGCGTCGTCGCGTTCTTCGGGGGCCAGGAGGTCGAGGGCGCCCGCTGCGCTGCGCGTGCCGGCCATGCCGGTTTCGGCGACGAACGGGTCGCCGTGGTGATAGCCGGCGTCGATCCGGATGCCGAGGTCGGCGGCAAGCTCCTGCACGCTTTGCGGCCGCTGTTCGGGACTGACGGCCAGTGCGCGGTCGATGGCCTGCAGGAAGGGCTGGCTGTAGCGGCCGGAAGTGTCGGTGGCCAGCGGGACGTAGCTGTCTTTCAGCACGCGGCCGACGGCTTCGGGCGGGGTGCGGCCGCGGATGGCGAAGTGGACGACGGCGGCCAGCGCGTAGAGGTCGGTCCAGGGGCCTTGCTTGAAGGCGGGGACTTCGGCGTATTGCTCGACCGGGGCGTAGCCGGGCTTGAGGATGATGGTGAGGTCTTGCGTCATGCCGCCGATCACGCGGCGGGCGGCGCCGAAGTCGAGCAGCAGGGGGCGGCCGCTGCCTTTGAGCAGCAGGATGTTGTCGGGGGCGATGTCGCGGTGGTAGCAGTGTTCGCCGTGGATGATGGCCAGGGCGTTGAGCAGCGGGGCGAGCAGGCCGCGCAGCCAGGCTTCGTCGGGCGGGCCGTCGGTGGCGGCCAGCGTTTCTTTCAGCGTGGCGCCTTCGTAGAACGGCATGGCCATGTAGGCGGTGCCGTTGGCTTCCCAGAAGCGGTAGACCTTGAGCAGCGAGGGATGATCGAAGCGGGCCAGCAGGCGGGCTTCGTTGATGAAGCTGCGGCGGCCGGCCTCGAAGGTGTCGCCGTGGCGGGCCGACTTGACCGAGACGGTGCCCCCGCCGGCGCGGTGGGCGATGGCCGACGGCATGTATTCCTTGACCGCCACGCGGCGGCCGAGCGAGGTGTCGTCGGCCAGGTAGACGATGCCGAAGCCGCCCTCGCCCACCAGGTCGAGGATTTCGAACTCGGCCAGCTGGGTGCCGGGCGGGAGGGCGTTGTGGGGATGGCCGTCGGTGGGCATCGGGACGCGGGCTCCTGTCGTCAGCGGCCTGTGAGCATGACGGCGAACGCGGCGGGGTCCGGCATGCCGGCGGCGGCGTGCAGGTCGAAGGGCTGGTCGGGGCCGACGGGGAACGCGGTCCACAGGCTGCGGCCGTCCGCCAGTGCGCGCCAGGGGATGGGACTGCTTGCCGCGGGCGCCGGCAGCGGCGCCACCACGCCGGCCAGCGCGGCGTCGAAGGCGGCGGCGTCGTGGTCGTATTCGATGGCGTCGAGGGCGCAGCGCTCCAGGGCCGATAGCCAGTGCCAGAACGCGGCCAGCGCGGCCGGGGTGGCGGGCGGCTTGTCCATGGGCGCCGCCACGGTGAGCGGGAAGTGCCGCCCTACCCTGTCCACCGAGGCGAGCAGCACGCCTGCCCAGCCGTTGGCGGACAGCGCGCCGGGCAGCAGCAGGAAGCGCCATACGGGGCAGGACAGATAGGCATTGAGCCAGTCGTTGCCGAGGCGGCGGCGGCTGGCTTCGAGCACGGACGAGAGCCAGGCGTCCCAGGGCTCGATGAAATCCACCGGCAGGCGGCGCGAGGCGAAGTCGCCCAGCGACGGCAGCTTGCCGTACCAGCCGGCGGCTTCGGGCGGCAGGCCGTTCACAGGTTCTCCGGGCAGGCGAAGCTGCGCAGTTCGGGCAGCCGGAACGGGTTGTTGACGCTGCTGGTGGTCACCTCGAACCGGGCCTGCCGGCCTTCGGTGTCGAATACGGCGACGAAGCGTTCGGGCTGGGGCGTGGGTTCGATGGCGAGGCGGTCGAACATGCGGAACAGCGCCCAGGGGCCTTCGAACGACAGCGGGCCGGCCGCGGCCGACGGCGGCGGGGTGAGTTGCAGGCTGACGCGGCCGGTGCCGCGGCTGCCGGGCCATTGCACCGAGGTGGCGATCTGCGGGCCGTGTTCGTAGCGCACGATCTGGCCGTCGATGTCGAGCACGAACTGGAGGATGGAGGGGTCCATCTCGATCGGCTTGAAGGTCAGGCGCAGCGCGGGGGTCTTGCCGCCGCCGGCGAAGAAGACGTCGCGGATGGTGGCGGCGCGCTGGAACTGGGCCAGGCCGGCGGGGCTGATGGTGGCGGTGGCGTCGACCTGGCGCTTGAAGGCCCAGGGGCGCGCCGAGGTGTCGACGTCGTTGGCGAGGTTGCGGGTGAAGAAGTCGTCGAGCCGGCCGCCGGGGCCGAACAGGGCGCCGAAGTCTTCGGGCGTGACTTCGCTGCTGGCGCTGCGCACGAAGGGGTAGCGGCCGCCGATGGCTTTCTTGCAGTAGTCCGAGACGGCGGTGTGCAGGTCGGCCGACAGGTTGGCGCGGCGCGCCTGCTGGGTTTCGGCGCTGCCGACCTGGCCGAGCTGGGTCAGCAGCGAGCGGACCGGCTCGGGCATGCGGGCGGCGTTGGCGCGCAGCTGGTTCGGCACGTCGGAGGGCGGCAGCGGGGTGCGCGACTGGATGGCGGCGTCGGTGGCGCTCAGGTACATGTAGACGTCGTTGATCAGCGACAGCGTCTGCGCGATCGGCGCGGGCTGGCCGGCGGCCGGCGGGCGGACCAGGGCGCGCAGGCCGGCGAAGCGGTTGTCGACGATGTTTTCGATGCGGCCGGAGACCACCGGCGCCATCCTGGTGGGATCGTCGCCGCCCATGATGCGCAGCAGGTCCTGGCGGGCGTCGCGGATGCGGTCGGTGGTGCGCGAGACGACGTTGGCTTCGCCTGCGGGGCGTTCGCCGAGCGTGGTTTCGCGCGAGGCGGCGGTGAGGAAGGCGGCCAGCGGGGAGTCGGGCGCCGACAGGATGCGGGCGATCTGCATGGCCTGCTGCAGGTCGGCGGCGCGGGTCAGGCGCACGTCGTTGATGAAGGCTTCCCAGGTGCGGGCGTAGTCTTCCAGGTAGAGGCGGCGCACGTCCTGGTTCAGGCGTTCCATCGCCACCGGGTCGCGGCTGCCGGCCTCGGAGGCGGCGGGCAGCGCGAGCACCCATTCGTCCTCGCTGGCCAGCTGGCGGGCGATGGGGTCGATCGCGGTGGCGAAGGCCTTGTGGTAGCTGTCGTAGGTGAACAGGCCGGGCACGCCGCGGTTGAGCGGCTCGCCGCTGTCGCGCGTGAAGACCAGCGCGGCGTTGGGGCCGCCGGCGCGGGCCACGGTGAATTCGGGGTAGTTCTCGCCCACGCCCTGGCGCTTCAGGCGGCTGTAGATGCGCTGCGGCAGCGTGTAGCGCGTGAGCATGCGCCGCAGGCCGTCGACCAGGCGCGGGTCGTAGGGCAGGTTGGCGCGCACGGCGGCGCCTTGCGCCAGCAGCGCGTCGAGGTGGCGCTGCAGCGCGGCGCGCTGGTCGGCGTCGATCGAGCGCGACAGGCTGCGTTCCCAGTCGATGGCGATCCAGGCCTTGAGGGCGTCGGTGTCCATGTGCTCGGGCTGGTGCAGCATCAGGTAGGCCTTGAGCGCCTCGTAGGCGAACTCCAGGTTGTCGGGGCCGGCGCTGCGGGCCATTTCCTCGATGCGGGCCGACAGCCGCGGCAGCATCCAGTCGGCCAGCAGGCGCTGGTAGCTGAGGCTGGCGGCGGCGTCGAGCTTTTCGCCCTGCCACAGGCCCAGGCGCATCGACAGCGGCGCGTCGGCGGCGTCGGTCTCGGGCGTGGAGGCGAGCTGGCGCACGCGGTCGAGCATCGGCAGCAGCGCGACCAGTTCGGTGCTGCGGTTGGCGTTGATGTCGCCCAGCTGTTTCTGGGCGGCGGCGGCCTGCGCGGTGACGGTGTCGACGTAGGCGCGGTTGCCCAGGTAGCTGATGGTCCAGGCGGCTGCCAGGCCGACGGCCGCCACCGCGATGGCCGCGTAGGCGCCCAGCCGCATCAGGTGGCGGCGGCGCGACCATTGCAGGTTGGTGCCGGCCAGGCCCTGCTCTTCGAACACCAGGTCGCGCAGCAGGCGGGTGATGAAGTAGCTGCGGCCGCTGGCCTGTTGCGGCGGCAGCACCTGGCGTTCGAGGCCGAAGGCGCGCGCCAGCGTGCCCATCACGCGGTCGATCGGGCTGCCTTCCTGGGTGCCGCTGGTGAAGTAGACGCCGCGCACCATGGGGGTTTCGGAGAAGCGCGACGGGGTGAACACCTGTTCGAGGAATTCGCCCAGCGTGCGGCGCAGGGCGGCGAACTGCTGCGGGAAGCCGAGCGCGGCGGCGCGACCGGCGGGGTCGCGGTCGGCCTGCATGCGTTCGAGGGCGTGTTCGGCCAGGCGCTTTTCCAGCGCCTGGAGTTCGCGGTCCAGGCCGCGCGACAGCGGTTCGGCTTCGTGGTCGAGCGCGAGGGTGGTGCCCCAGACCTGGGCGCGGTCGTCTTTGTTGAGTTCGCCGAAGGTGTCCATGAAGCCGGCCAGCAGGTCGGCCTTGGTGACCAGCACGTAGACCGGGAAGCGGATGCCCAGCGTTTCCGACAGTTCGGCCAGGCGGGCGCGCAGCGCGCCGGCGTGGGCTTCGCGCTCGGCGGCGTTCTGGGTCAGCAGGTCGGCCACGCTGATGGTGAGCAGCACGCCATTGATGGGCTGGCGCGGGCGGCTTTTCTTGAGCAGGCCGAGGAAGCCGGTCCATGCCGCGTGGTCGACGTCGCGGTTGCTTTCCTGGGTGGTGTAGCGGCCGGCGGTGTCGATCAGCACGGCTTCGTCGGTGAACCACCAGTCGCAGTTGCGGGTGCCGCCGACGCCTTTGATGGCGTGGGTGCCGAATTTCTCGGCCAGCGGGAATTTGAGGCCGGAGTGGATCAGCGCGGTGGTCTTGCCCGAGCCGGGGGCGCCGATGAACATGTACCACGGCAGCTGGTACAGGTACTGTCGGCCGCTGAGCGAGACCCAGTCGCGCCAGTTGCTCTTGCGGCCGGCGGCCGACATGCGCGCCTGGCGCAGCACGGCCACGGCTTGTTCGAAGCGCTGCGACAGGGCCTGCACTTCGGCTTCCGAGGCCGAGGGGCCGAGGGGGACGGCGGCTTCCTTGCGGGCCTGGCCGCGCAGGCCGTCGAACAGGGCCTGGTTGGCGCGGCTGGCGCGCCAGGCGCGCCAGGCCATGCGCAGCAGGATCAGCAGCAGCACCACGCCGATCGCTATCAGGCGGGCGGTTTCGGTGTCCAGCGGATGGTAGCGGCCGACCGCCACCAGCGGCCCGACCCACCAGATCAACAGGGCCAGCAGCAGGAAGCCGATCAGCGTCAGCAGCAGCGGATGGAACAGGATCGAGAGGATTTTCTTCATGGCTTTGCCGCCGTGATTTGCGCGCCTGCCGGTTCGACGGCCAGCACCACTTCCACTCGCCGGTTGCGCGAGCGGCCGGCGGCCGAGTCGTTGGGCGCCACCGGCTCGGTGTCGGCCTTGCCGGTGGCCTTGATGCGGGACGGGTCCACGTAGCGGCCCAGCAGTGCGGCCACGCTTGCGGCGCGGTCTTGCGACAGGTGCCAGTTGGAGGGGTAGCGCGCGCTGCGGATCGGCACGTTGTCGGTGTGGCCGGTGACTTCGACGCGGCCGGGCAGCGAGGCCAGCGCTTCGCCGATGCGGGCCAGGGTGGGCTTGAGGGCCTCGGACACGTCGGCGCTGCCGGATGCGAACAGGCCGTCGCCGCGCAGCGTGACGATCGAGCGGTCGACTTCGTCGTTGACGGCCAGCACGCCGGCGCGGATGTCGGTGGCCAGCAGCTGGGCCAGGCGCGGCTTGGGCGCCTGCCGCACCACGGTGGGCGGCGGGGGCGGCGTGCGGACCGCGGCGATGGCGCTGAAGGCCTGGTCGGAGCGGCCGTTGAGCGCGAAGTCGAGCACGAAGTAGAGGCCGGCCAGCAGGACCGCGGCCAGGCTGGCGACGACCCATACCGGCAGCGCGTCGGTGACGCGGCGGCGCTGGGTGGCCACGCCCTGCCACTGCGGCGACAGTTCGGGTTCGGGCTCGCCGCGTTCCTTGCGGATCATGCGGTACAGGCGTTCGCGCACGGTGGCCACCTGCTGGCGGCCGTTGTCGTCGACGCGGTAGCGGCCTTCGAAGCCCAGGCTCAGCACGGCGTAGACCAGCTCCAGCATCGGCAGGTGCCGGGCCGGGTTCTGCGCCAGGCGCGACAGCAATTGGAAGACTTTTTCGCCGCCCCAGGTTTCGTTGTGGAACATGACCAGCAGGCTTTGTTCGCTCCAGGTGCCGGCGCCCCAGGGCGTGCCGGCCACGGCTTCGTCGAGGAAGGTGCACAGCACGTAGCGGGCCGCCACCACGTGTTCGGGCAGGGCCGCGCGCGGGCCGGAGGCGGCTTCGCGTTCGAAGCGGCGGATCATCTGCGCGATGCGCTGGCGCAGGGCGGCGGGGTCGGGGCAGCCGGGCATGGCGCGGATCTGCACCGCCAGTTGCAGGAGCGGCTGGGCGGCGTCGATCAGCGGGTTGATGCCGCCGCCCAGGCCGAACAATTGGTCCAGGCCCAGGGCCGGCGCGTCGGCCGCGGGGGGCGCGGCGCGCGGCGGCGCGGCCGGGGCGGCCGCGTTGGTGGCGCGGCCGCCCGGCCTGGGCTTGATCAGCGTGCGGTCGGATTCGAAGGCGGCGAAAGGATCGCCGCCGGGCTTTTGCGTCATGGCGATCGTCCTTGCGCGTCAGGTCCGGATGGCCCAGAACTCGAGCTCGAGTCCGGGAAATTCGCCGGCGATGTGCATCGCCAGGTTGCCGGTGCGTTCGAGCTGTTTCCACAGGTCGTTGGCGCGGTCGAGTTCGAAGTAGTTGAAGCCGGCGTGGTAGGGGATCTGGCGCGGCGCCACCGGCAGCGGCCGCAGACCGACGCCGGGCAGCTGCAGGTTGACCAGGTCGCGGATGCGTTCGACCGGGCCGATCTTGACCTGGGTGGGGAAGCGCACGCGCAGCGCGTCGCCGGGCAGGTGGGCGTTGACGGCCAGCACGAAGCTGGCGGTGCGCACCAGTTCCAGGTCGCCGATGGTGGCCACGCGCACGCCGTGGCGGCGGTCCTGCAGCTCGATGGCGACCGCGTTCTGCTCCATCACCATCGACAGCGAATCGCGGATGTCCTGCATGACGGGACGGAAGCTGGCCTGCAGGTCGTCGTGGCGGTAGGCGGGGAAGGCCGGCGGACGGCGCTGGCTGCGGAAGGCGGCGAGGTCGCCGGCCAGTTGCAGCAGCGTGGCGTACAGGCGTTCGGGGTGCAGCGGCGACGGCTGCGGCAGGTGGGCGAACAGCGGCTCGTAGCGGTTGACCGTCTGCAGCATCAGGAAGTCGGCGATCTCGGCCACGCCGCCGCGGCCGGGCTGGATCATGCGGGCCGCGAGCGCGTCGCCGCGCTGGTGCAGCATGCCCAGGATTTCGCGCACGTAGCTGGCCAGCACGGGGGAGGCGCCGGCGTGCAGCATGGGGGGCACGTAGGCGGCGTCGAGGTCGACGCGGTTGTCGGCGCGGCGTTCGACGATGCGGGCGGCGCCGAGCGCGGCGTGGGCGTCGGTGAGGTCGCGCGCCAGCAGCAGCATCAGGCGCGGCGAGCCGAGCTGCATGTCGGCCCGGCCGTCGGCGCCGACCGTGTTGTCGCCCACCGCGGCGTGGCGCACGGCGTAGCGCAGCGCGCCGGCGTCGCCGCCGCCGCCGATGTCGGCTTCCTTGGCGCCGGGGCGCGCCACCAGCACGGCCAGCGAGACCAGTTCGTTCTTGGCGTCGGCCGGCACGTCGAGCGGCGGCGGCGCTTCTTCCTCGGCCGGCAGTTCGAACGGCGTGCCGTCGGGCAGCACGCCGCGCGCCGAGGCCAGCACGATCTTGCCGATGCGCAGCGCGGCCTCGTCGAGCGCCAGTTCGGTGAAGCCCCAGCCGTAGGGCTGGGTGGCCTCGGCGTGCGCGCGCACCAGCCGTTCGATGTGCCGGTCGTGCTGCTGGAAGTGCTGGGGCTGCAGGAACAGCCCTTCAGACCAGATCACCCGTTGATGCCATGCCATCGCTTTCCGCCCGTCGTCGGCCCGGCCGCGCGGCCGGCCCGTGTGCGGGCGGCCGCGCGGCGGCGGGCTTCACTGTGTCGTCAGGGCCAGGCCGTTGCGCTCCACGCGCACGCGCACCGGCGTGGTCTTGTTCGGCGGGATCTCGGCCACCGCGCGCCAGTTGGCCCGCTCGATGTCGCGGTAGGCCGCGACCACGCCGATGAAGCGGGTGTCCGGCTTCGGATCCAGCTTGAATTGCGCCGAGTCGCCCGGCTTGAGCACCCGCTCGTCCTTGTTGGCCAGGTCGGCGCCCAGGGTTTCGCGGTCGCGCGAGTACAGGCTGAAGAAATCGGCGCTGTCGAACGCGGCGCGCGAGCGCAGTTCGTAGATCCGCAGCGATACCGGCGAGGCGCGGCCGCGCGCGTCGGGGTTGGCGTCGGCGGCGGCCGCCAGCGAGACCAGCGCCACCGTGGGCGGCGGCGGAGGCGGCGGGGGCGGCGGCTTGCCGGCGCAGGCGGCCAGGCCGGCGGCGCACAGGATCGCCGCGGCGACCCGGGCCGGCCGGCGCAGGCCGGCGGATCGATGGAACGAAGCAAGGCGCATCGGGGGCTGTCCGGAAAAAAAGTCGCGGCGGGACATCGACATCCGCGCCGCGTCCGCCCTGCCTATGAGACGAATCAGGCGGCGGTTTTTTTAAAGGCCGCAGGTGGGCCGCCGCGCCGGAATCCCGCGCGAAGATTCGTCCTGTGTGTTGGATTGGTCATATGCCAAGCCAAAGCATCCGTCTGGAGGCCACTACCATGGCGTGGCAAGCACGGTTAAAGGCATAGAAAAGTGTACCCGTATCGGGTATATTTGGAGACCGAATGTCGCGCATCCTCCCCGGCGGAGGCAAGAGTGGCGGTTACCGCACACTGTTATCGGCCCGGATCGGTAGCCGCTACGTGTTCCTGCACGGGTTTCCCAAGAACGACAAGGCCAATATCACACGGGACGAAAAGAAGGCACTGCGATTCGCCGGCCAGGTATTCCTGCAATTGCCTGCTGAAGCCTTGGCGAAGGCATTGCAATCAGGTGTGTTGCTAAAGGTGCATTGTGAGCAAGATCATTGAATCGCTGCGTGACGATCTGGCCACGCTCCATAGAGCGGGCGCCGTCGGCAAGGTGACGATGCGCGAGTTCGATGCGATTTGTCCGCCCCGGGTGCGGGAGTTCAGCGCGGCCGATATCAAGCGCCTGCGCGAGAGCCTGAAGTTCAGCCAGCCGGTGTTCGCGCTTCACCTGCACACCACGGCTTCGACCGTGCGCAAGTGGGAACAAGGCGAAACCCATCCCGCCGGTCCGGCGCTCAAGCTGCTCAACGTTATCGCCGACAAGGGCCTGCAAGCCATCATCTGATGCCTCGATAGCGTAAGGCATCGGCGACGCTGGGACGGCGCCGCGCGCAGCGGCAAGCGTGAGTCGCTTTTTCAAAAACCGGACGGTCGTTCGTTTTGTTGATTGCGCGGCCCTTACTCGGGAACCCCATGATCGACATCGAACCCTTCCTGGCCGAGGCGGCCGAGCAGCCGCCTTGCGGGCCCAATCTGGAGTACGACCCGGCTTTCGTCGCGCTGGAGACGCTCGCGCAGCGCAAGGCCGAGCAGCAGTTCGGCGATACCGTGATTCCTGCGGAGGAGCCGGACTGGCGGCGGGTGCGCGATGCGGCGGCTGAATTGCTGTTGCGCTCGAAAGATCTGCGGATTGCGGTGTTGCTGCTGCGCGCGTGGACCAATCTGGAGGGGCTGGCGGGGTTCAATGCCGGCATGGATTTGCTGCGGGGGCTGGTGGAGCGGTACTGGGAGGCGCTGTTGCCGCCGCTGGATGCCGACGAGGACGACGACCCGCTGTTCCGCCTGAACGCGCTGGCGCCGCTGGCCGATGCCGACATGCTGCCGCGCGATCTGCGCAATGCGCCGGTGCTGGCGTCGCGCGCGGCCGGGCCGCTGTCGTTGCGGATGCTGGAGGTGAGCCAGGGGCGGCTGCCGCCGCGTGCCGGGGAGGCTGCGTTGACCGAGGCGCAGATCCAGGGGGCGATCGAGGCGGCGTTGCAGGAATCGGCCGAAGCGCTGGCGCCGGCGGCGGGGATGCTGCCGGCCATCCGGCGGCTGTCGGCGGCGCTGTCCGAGCGCGTGGGGGAGCGCGCGCCGGATGTGGGGCCGCTGCTGGCGGCGGCGCAGGCGCTGGCGCCGCTGACGGCCGC